>VBPK01000119.1 GCA_005877225.1 Nitrososphaerota archaeon | reverse complement strand
CGCGCCTGCGGCCGCGGGCGTTGTGTTCGGGCTGATTACCATGGCACTCGCGGTAGGGCCGATGAGCGCCCAGAAGAGGACCCAGGGAGCGGTCGGTCGACCCCCCGAATGGCGTGTAGGCCGTTTTGGGCGACCCAAGACAAGTCAAAGTCAGTATAGGGCTGAGGTTGCTGCCCCGCCGGGGAGGCAGGGCGGGGACAACGCAATCGGCGAAGACATCCCTCCGTCGATTCAGGGTGGAATGGGATACTCCGTGGACACCGGGAGAGTGATCGGCCCTCCACCACCTCCTCCCGTCGGGATCCCCATAACAGGCCCCGGGGCCAGCGTCCAGCCTGTTTCGCTATCGCTGATGCCGTTTCTCAACGCGGCGTGGACTCAGAACGGTGTCACGCTCTCTTGGGGTACGCCGGATTACGACCCGAATCAATTCACGCTCCTACGATACGACATCAATCGTTTCGTCTACGGACCCAACAGCACGGCACCTCATGCGATTTTCGTTGGCGGACGTAGCGGGCTACAGTGTGGAGCCCGTCTTCCGGAACCTCCAGACGGGGGGAGTGTTCCGTGGTCCCGGGCTCTTCGTCAAGTTCGGATCTTCTACTGGGATTCCTGGTCTTCCCTTCTAACAGGCTTAGTCAGCGGGAGCGTTCCACTCTGAAACCCAACCTCGGTTGCCGAACGCCTGAACTCGCCTGCGTGCGCATCGGGGCGGGACTACTCTCCCGTGTTAATTCAGTGGTTTTGCACGGACTGTCCTAGTAGCTTTCGGTTCTGAGGCTCTTTACGCGACCGAAGTGAGCTTCGTTACGGCTGACGACCGTCATACCAAACTTTAGCGCAGTAGCCGCGATGTAGACATCATTTATGCCGATGAGTCGCCCGGCCCTGGCGAGCTCCGCGTGGACCCCGGCGCTCAATTCGACGACATCCTGCGTGAGTGGGATAATTTCGAACCTGGCCAGGTCCCTTCTAGCTGAAGATAGCCTACCGGAGAGAGTCTTGTCACGGAGATATCGGAAGTGGACGCCAAACAGATACTCATGCACGGAAACGACCGAGAGCGCGGCAAGGGAGCTCTCCTCATCGACTGCCTTGGCAAGCCTGACTGCGCCCGGATCGTCGTTCACAAGATCAACGACAAAGGTCGTGTCGAAGAGGCGCAGCGGATTTCCCCTCCCCTTCAGACCTCGTCTTATGACCCCCGAGAAACTCTCCCCAGGCAGCTTGAACTTCTTCAGCAATTCGTAAACGTCGTCAGAGACCGCGATTGTTCTAGCCATCTATAGTCCTCCTTGCCTACATATGCATATAGATATATAAGGACAACGCCTGCGATCTCTCCCAGGAGTTTGGGTGATCGGCTGGACTCACTCTTTGTCTATGAACTCTGCGGGGTTGGGAGGCTTCTCGATGGGCGCTTCCTCTTCCCGTCTCGGTCACCGAGGCCGGGTGAGGTTGGTGCCCGTATCGGTTCCAATCTTATTTTAGGGTCGCTATCTCCTCGACCTTACGCATCATGAAAGACTCGTCTTCATCGCCTTGGAAGTACGGGTAAAGACACGGGAGGTCAACTCCCGCATCTCTGAACCTATTGATGTGACGGGCGAGTTCCTCTTTCGAGGGGTTGGCGAGGGAAATCCTCAACAGCCCTTCGCTAAGATTGATTTTTTCCCTGTTGGAAGATAAGACGGAACTCGCACTGGCTATCTCATCCGCGACTCCAGCCAACTCAAACATCTTGTGGTAGCTCGGATTCACGTTGTAATTCACGAATTCCTGGATTAGCATCCTCTTCGCGGAATCTTCCCTTCTCGAATAAAATAGCTTCAGGTAACACGAAACTATCGGGAGTCTGCCCGTATTCCTACGGACAGATTCAATCAAGGCGCGCGCATACTCTGGCGGGCAGAAGTTGAGGAGGATGCCGTCTGAATGGCCGATGACCGCCTTAGCTATTCCCCTCCTGAGCGTAGCGATGAAGGTCTCTGGCATCCTCAGGTGGTCCGAGCC
This sequence comes from Nitrososphaerota archaeon, assembly GCA_005877225.1. GTDB lineage: Archaea > Thermoproteota > Nitrososphaeria > Nitrososphaerales > Gagatemarchaeaceae > TA-13. Next base: position 5,066 of record VBPK01000119.1, on the reverse strand, counting down.
CTTAACGGACTTCCCGAAACTGTTACTGGTTGCACGAAGACGTTCCAGCATCGACTGAATTGTCTTTTTAGGGTCGCCGCCCGGCTTGCCTGTCCCGATTCCAAGGACGAATCGGTTGTCAGAGAGCGCCTGGAGGGTTAGGAGCCGAGCTGCGAGGAGGTCAGGGTCGTGCTCAAGAATCCTGATAACCCCGCTTCCTATGCGAAGCCGTTTCGAGACTCCGAGGCAAGCAGAACTAATTTCAAGTGACTGGAACCCACCCTTCTGACTGACCTCTGGAATGAATATGTGTGAGAGGGACCGGATTCCATCCAACTTCTTCGCCAGCTCGACGGCTGTCCTCGGTGCCACTACGGTCGACCTCAGCGCGATCGCGATTTCTTCACCGTGCATGGGAGTCACCCGACCACCTTCATCTTACATCGACTGGCGCATAAAAAGAAATTCGACGTCTTAAGTCAACTCTCTGCCAAAGAAACTCACTTGTCCTCCATTCTTCGGCCGCACGACGATATGAGAATTCGGCTGCCGAGAATCATAGTGCTTAGCCCGATTTTGTTAAGTCGGAAGACGGTGGCCAAATTCCTTTTGGAACTAGAACTCGCAAGTCAACGGAGTCTCAGTTATCGAGATAGAAATATATCATCGGCGCACGGCGCTGCCCCTCACAAACATAATGACAGAATCCGGTGGGATCAGAAAGGGTGACAAACTAAGGATTGGTTTCATCGGCCTCGGGCTCATGGGGAAGCCCATGGCGCTACACCTGCTGGAAAAGGGATACTCTGTGTGCGTATTCAATCGTAACAAGGCGTCTGTGAGCGAGCTTGTCGCAAGAGGCGCGAAGGCAGCGGAATCTCCGAGTCGTGTTGCTCAAGAGTCCGATGTCGTAATTGACATGGTGACGGATGCTCCCGATGTCGAGCAGGTCCTCCTGCAAGAAGACGGAGTGATAGAATCTGCGCGTAAAGGTCTGATCGTTGTAGACATGAGCACGAACTCGCCAGAAACCGCGATTTCGGTTTCTTCCCAGCTTGCGGAGAAGGGCGTGGAGTTTCTTGATGCGCCGGTATCTGGCGGAGACAAGGGAGCGAGAGAGGCCACGCTTACGATAATGGTTGGAGGAAAGAAGGAGGTGTTTGATGCATGCCGCCCCATCTTTCAGGTCATGGGTAAGGAGATAGTGTACATGGGATTAGCTGGCTCTGGTCAGGCAACAAAGCTCAGTAACCAGGTCGCCGTGGCTTTGCACACTCTGGCGACATGCGAAGCTCTCCTCCTCGGTTCTTCATACGACCTGCCGACAAAAGACCTTCTGAGAGTTCTCACAAACGGGGCTGCCAGCTCCTGGAACCTGATCAATTTAGGACCGAGAGTGGTGGCAAGAGACTTTGAACCCGGATTCAAGGCCGCCCATCTGCACAAAGATCTCAAATCGGTAATGCGCGTGGCGGAGGCAAAGCATCTTGCGCTACCTGGAAGTGCCATCGTGCTTCAGCTTTTCAATGCCGTGATGGCTGAAAAATATGGTGAAAAGGGGACTCAGGTCGTGGCGAGAATCTTAGAGAAACTCGCGGAAAGAGAGATAGCCTGAACGACTCATCGCTGATATCGCGAGAGAGTTAAGCAGGCTGGATGTGATGTTCTTGAAAAAGGCTTACCTCCTGTCTCTGGCCTAATGTTCATTACATACTTACTCCTTGTAAGCAATTTAGTATTGGAGCCCTGTTCTTGAGGGAGGGTACGTACTCATCCATGAACCGTACGGGCCGGATCACCTTCATGCTTGCGCTAGCGACAATGCTTTCGTGGCTGGGAGAAGCCGTACACAACGCCATCGAACTGCCCGGATTGACAATTCTGAGTCTTGAGAACAGCATTCCTGGGATCGTAGCTGCTCTTCTTTTCGGAGCCTATCTTCTCTCGCCCTTTAAGCAAGCCTCCGTGGGACTGCTGCTTGGCTCGGGTCTATTGAATCTGGTAGGCGGGGGCATTATCTCAGTACTCCCCCTGAACTTCCTTCCGTTTGCGCCTGCACAGACCCTGACGCACTACCTTGCCCACCTATTCTATAGTGCCGCAGAGATTCCGCTAATCCTCATAACGGCAAGACTGCTTAGAGAGCCCAATCCTAATCACGACTTGAAGATGGCACCTTGAAAGTTTACGCCGCCCTACCGAATCTATGGGGGTCCTTTGGGGTTCCCTCCATTCCTGAGTGGCGCGACTACTCCTTGTTTATGACTCTGCCGGGTTGGGAGGCTCCGGCGAACAAAATACATCCGTCAGTCATCCGTCGACAAAATCAATCTCTCATCATCATCGAGAGTCGAAGACTTCCCAAGGACGATGTCCCACACAGAGCTCACGTAATCATTTCCCAGGGACGGTGCCCAAAGGGAGGATCTCGCTTTTCTTTGATCGCGGATTGCTCCTCGCAATCCAAAGCGATGCCGCAGCGGTGACGATGTTGGTCAGGATGATGACGTATGTGACAAGGTTAAGAAACTCGGGGGCAAGCGGCACACCTGCGTTCAGCGCGAGTATCGCAAGAGTGGCTGGCGTAAGGCCCTGGGCGCAGAGAAGGATGATTTTGGTCCGGTCCGCTTCGATTTCGGATTTCCTGGTTGAGACAGAGGTCGCTGCAACCCTCACGGCCAGCAGAAGCCCGAGCAGGACCAGACCTGTTCCGAGGTCTGTTGGGATCGTGGATGCTTTGATTGAGAAGGTGAGCCCCAAGAAGACAAAGAAGAACGTCTCCAGAAGGAAAGAAATCTCACCCTGGAAGACTGTGAGCTGCTTCCTGAGGGGGTCGATATCAAGGGCTCTAGAGCCGGGCAGAAAGCCGTTCAGAATCTTGTAGCTCCCGAGCAGGATGCCGAAGATCAGACAAGCTAGGATTCCGCTCCCTCCCAGTGCAAAACTTATCGAGTATGTGGCGAAGACTAGGCCGAGTGTGAAGACATAGGTATACGGGTAATTCTTTAGGCGATCCAGCAGCAGAATCCAGACGATCGAAAGGATTCCACCTGCGATTATCCCGACGGAGAACTTTGACGCTATCGTTCCCAGCGCCACAGAAACGTTCGTGGTGCCGGTCTGATAAGCCGCAACCAATGCGGAAAATATGACTATCGAATAGATTGAATTCAAGATGGATTCGACCGAGACGAAGGTGATGGTCTTGTCACCCAACTTCAGGGAACGAGACAGCGGAATGACGACCGCGGCGGTCGTTTCTCCGCCGATGATCGAACCGAATATCAATGATTGTAGCAGGTCCCAACCAAGGAGGAAATGCTGGATTACACCAATCACAATGATGCTAGGGATGACATAGAGGGTCACCTGCAGCAGTATCCTTCCACTACCGCTTACCACGGTCCTGATGTTTGTATCCATCCCGCTGTAGAATACTACCATGATAAGGGTGAGCGTCGCAACGGTTCCCAGGATAGGAAGAAGTTGCTGACCAGGAATTGCGCCGAGGACTGGCCCGAGTAGAATTCCGATGAAGATGAGGAAGAGGAATGATGGTACTCCCGTTCTCTTGAAGAAGAGCTCTCCTCCGAAACCCAGGATGATTATGCCTGCGACCAGCCCGAATATCACGTAATCCGGTTGCACCGCCATTGCCTCTCCAGTGCAAACTCGATTCTTAATTTCATCGGATGCGGGGACATGAAACGACGTTCCGCACGCTTATCCCAAATCGATCGCGTAACGGCTTTGCTCAATCGTCACCTGGAGTCGGGCAAGGCCCCTGTCCGAACCATAAGGTTCCAGCATGGTGTCAGTATTGCCGTGCGAATTGAACCTCCCGACCTTGGACAGGAGATGCTGCCCCTCCTTTCTTCACGAGAGTCGACGGGTTACTATACAAGGGGTTTCAGCATCGATTGGTGATGACCGGAGGGGATTCGAACCACTCCTCTGTGGCCTTGGATTCCTTACTTACTCGTTGTCTATGAACTCCGCCGGGTTCGGGGGCTCCGGCGAGAGGTCTTCCTCTTCCTGATTTCAGTGACCAGCGGGTACAGCATGTTCGCCTGGACCCCTGCCAGAGCTTGAAGTCGGTGTTCCAGACGACCTTTCCCGCTGTGGCTCCTCTCATCACCTCGCTCAGATCGAATGTCTCGGCGCGGCTATTTCCCCCTCGGTTACAGTCAGCGCCTCTTCCCTCTGGTCTGTGTTGACGAGTTTTCCCGATTTTGGATTGGCCTTCGTTTTTCTCAGTTCGGATGGTTGAATCGCGACAGCGAAACCCTTTGTCATCGATAGAACAACGGGGTGACGAAGGTCTCGAACGAACGCACTTACGACTGGTCTGAGTCGACCGCTCGGGAGCGCACCTTACCTACTGGAGACCAATCAGATTGGACAGGATCTCGGTTATTCTCTCGTGGACCTCGGTCTTCACCCGTCCAATCTTCATCCTGACGAGTCTCTGGCTAACACTGAATACCCTGTCCACCTTCGCTTTGCTATCGACGATCAACTTCCCGCGTTCTAATTCCCTGTTGGTGACAGAAATCGCGTAGTCCCTCAGCTTGAGGTTCGAGGTAAGGGGAACTGCTATGAAGTCCTCCGAACGGCGATTGTAGCCATTATTCGACAAGACAATGGCTGGTCTTACTTTCGAAGTTTGGAGATTCGAGAATGGAAACGATAGCAGCACAACGTCTCGCTGGGAGATCACTTCTTTCTCTCCTTGAGATACCGGTTCCAGACATCCTCGTCCTTCCTGAGCCAAATCCGCCCCAAAGATTCTTCCGTGATGCTTCGTACATCGGCGAAATCCTCCTCGAGCAACTCGAGGACCCCCTGAGGCTTCTCCAGGAGTATCCTCCGCCCTTTCCTGACCAAGAGAAGCTCGTCTCCCTTCTTTATTCCGATTTCTCTTTGCACGTCGATCGGTATCGAAATCTGGCCCTTGTCAGAGACCTTTACCTTCTTGAACGTCAGTTCGCCGGTCGTGGTCATTCTCAATCGAAGTAAGGAAATCCTTACTTAAATACGTTTTGCAGAATTGCAAGCTGTGGGTCGGAATGGATTTCGAACCCTCT
>VBPK01000118.1 GCA_005877225.1 Nitrososphaerota archaeon | reverse complement strand
GAGAGGGACGCGGTCTTCGTCCTCAACGAGAAGGGTGTCGACGACCCGACAGAGGAGTCGCCGAGAAAGAGAAGTTCTTCATAACGGTTTTAATACAATAGCCGGGTCGCCAACGGAGTCTATTCAATTGAAGTCTAGGCAGCTCGCAGCGATAGCAGTTATCTTGTCGCTCGGGGTCTTGCCCATCGCCCCCGGCGGGGTCGCCGCTCTCCCGAGCGGATACTCCGAGAGGCTGGCCGTCTACACGTCCGGCTCAAACGCCCTCTGGTACGTGACTCTCAGCGGGGTGAACGCATCAGCGCAAGCGATCTCCCGGGCTGAGGCGATCTCAGGCCTCACCTCCTACAACCTGACCGCGATAAAGACAGCCTCGTGGGACTCGGACTTCCAGGTGTTCGGGCCCCACGGCTACAACCTTTTGCGCCTCCCCTTCATCCCGGACCAGGGTCTCTTCCTCACGCTGAGTGCCTCGGACGCGTCTGTCGCGACCTCCGCGGTCTCGGCCTTCGACTCATACCTCGCAGCCGCATTCGTTCCCCTATCGAACGGAAGCGGCACTTACAGCTACTTCAGCCCCGTCTCCTTCGGCCTCATTGTCCCAGGAACTCTGCTGAGGCTGATCCCCCAGAGCGTCGGCGGCTTTGCCTCACTCATCTCGCCCACCCAGCTGGTCGCGCAGGCCTCGCCCTTCGTCACCCTCTCGGGGCAGAAGGCCTCGAGCGGGTTCTCCCATTCACTCACTGTGGGCTCAATCAAACTTGCGGCCGTGGCCTCCGGCAATTTGCAGCTGCTCACCCTCTTCGGGAGCAGCCCTTCGTCCATCCAACCCTCGAAACTCGCCAATACTTCTACGATATACGTGCGTTCGCTCGATGGACTCATCTCCTCGAAGGACAAGGCGACGGTGAGGAACAGTGGTGCGAACTTCAGCGGCTTCTACTCCTACACCCTCAGCCGCACCAACAAGGTGAAGGCCCTGAACCTCACCCTTCTCCAGTCTCCGTCTGTAGTCATCGCGACGAGGATACTCGACAAGGGTTCCCTTAATCCTGGAGACACCCTGGCCGTCACCCTCTCCGTCAAGAACATCGCGTCTCAGCCGGTGCAGAATTTCACTGTTAGAGACGTCTGGTGGAAGTCTCATCCCAACATCTTCACCTTCTCGAGCGGCAGCTGGAACTTCACGATTCCATCCATCGGTGCGGGGCAGGAGGAGCCCCGGACATACATCTTGAAAGTGAATTCGTCTGACAAGGGCGAGATTACCATCCCGTCAGTCACTGGCAGCTACTTCTACCAGAGCGGCGGAGTTCGGTTCAACGGGACAGCAGTCTTCAACGAAGCACAAGTCGTTGTCGGGATGGTAGAGCCGGCTCTCGCCATAAAGGTCCAGCCCAGCGGCTCGTCGGGAAACCCCCTGGGAACGCCGGAGAACTTCACGGTGACTGTCACGAATATAGGTTCAGGCCCGGCGCTCAACGTAAAGGTGGCGAACTCCACGAAACAAAGCCTCTCAGTGGGAGGGACCACGGTAGTCGGAGTCCCAATCAAGTTCACGAGCATCATCCAGAGCAACATCTCCAGGTTCTTTACAGTCTCTTGGGAGACCCCCGAGGGAGAGACCCGTCTCCTACGCTCGAGTCTCGCCACCCTATTCTTCACCCACTCCTCGATGCAGGTCGGGTTCGGTCGTGTCGTAGTCAACGCCACGGTGACGCCCCTCTCGTCGTCGAGAATGAATATCACCCTGAGGTACACGACGTCGAACAGCGGCCACGCCTCTGTCAGCGAGCTCTCTAGCGCTCAGCCGATCCCCTCAGGGCTCGATTGCGGGAAGACCTCCGGCGGTAACATAACCTGCTCGAACCAGAAGGTCTCTCTGAAGTACAGCAACCTTCAGAGGGGAGCAACGAAGAAGGCCAGCGTCTGGTTCGTCGTGAGCCAGACGAGTCTGATCTTCACGCCAGCGAAGTTCAACGTCACGACGGGCGGCTTCACCTTTAGGGGCGTCACTGGAGGGATAGCCGCCCCGGCTGGCCTCGTCGTCTCGAAGACGCTCAGCCCCAACTCGTTCTTCCGGGGGATGACCCCGACCGTGGTCGTGAACGCCTCAAACCGAGGTGGTTACGTCTTCTACAACGCCACGGTATCTGCGAGCGCCGACTCTTTCAGCAGCATTCCCGCCTCACCGGGCGTGACTCGGAAGTTCTTCGAGGTGATCAATCCCGGTACCTCCTCATCCTTCAACTACACAGTGGCAGTGAATAGCGGAGGCTCTGGGACCTTCAAGGCCTCCGGGGTGGCAGTCCAGCTCCTCTTCGGGGGGACGAGGTTCAACTTCGACATGCCGCAGGGGAACGCCACAGTCCTGCGTCCGTTGCAGGCCTCCCTCTCCGCCTCACCCCGCAGCCCCGTCGAGGGGAGCAGCTTCAGTGTCCAACTCTCCGTCAAGAATCCATCACCCGTTCAGGTCTCCGCCGTACACTTTGAACTCAAGCTCCCACCCGGGGTCAGGGTCTTGAGCCTGACTAACGCGAACGTGACGAACGGTGCGGTCACAATCGGCATCCCCTCTCTCTCTGCGGGGAGCACCTACTCAGCAAATCTTACGCTTAGCGCCGCATCAGGCTTGTCTCTCTCCCTGAACGGCGGTACTCTCACCTTCAGCTACGCCGGGCAAAAAGTGATCGAGCTACTCCCGAATCAGAGCGTCACGGTCCATGAGGACGTCTTGACGAGATACGCCTTTCCCGTCGGCATCGCGGTCCTTGCGGTGCTGGCCGCCGCCCTCACGATAAGGAGACGCGTTACTCCCGCTACCGCTCCCGCTTCCCGGCAGTGAACTCCTCGAACGCGGCCTTCGCTTCCGGGTACGGCATCTGCTTCGGCGGGTGCTTAAAGCAGAATGCGGAGAGGCTCGTAAGCTCCCCCTTAACTCCCCTCTCGAGAGCGAGCTTCGTTCCTCTTATCGCGTCGACCATCACACCCGCGCTGTCGTACGCGTCAACGACGTGAAGCTTCACATCGATCTCCACAGTCGTTCCCCCGAAATACCTCCCCTTCAACCAGATGTAGCAAACCTTGTCGTTCCTCAAGAAGGGGACGTAGTCGCTGGGGCCGATCCGCGTGGGAATCTCGTATGGAGACATCGCCCTCACGGCGCTCGTCTTGCTCTCCCTCTTGTCCCTCAGCCTGCTCTCCTCAAGCATATTCAGGAAGTCCGTGTCTCCGCCAATGTTAAGCTGGTAGGTCTCGTCGACCTTCGCCCCCCTATCGACGGCCATCTTCACCAACGTCTTGTGTAGGACCGTCGCCCCCACCTGGCTCATCACATCGTCTCCGGCCACGGGCAGACCCCCCTCCCTGAACCTTTCAGCCCACTCGGGGTCGGAGGCGACGAAGACGGGTATCGCGTTGATGAAGGCCACCCCACCCTTTATCGCGGCGTTTGCGTAGAAATGAGTCGCCTTGGTGCTCCCGACGGGTAGGTAGTTCACCAGGATCTCCGCCCTCGACGACCTGAGTTCCTCGACGACGTCCACCTCCGCCTCCCTCGAGACTGGAACGACATCCTTCAGGTACTTGCCGATACCGTCGAGGAGGGGGCCCCTCTTCACGGTGACACCCAGCTTGGGGACGTTGGAGATCCTCGGCGTGTTGTTCGGCTTCTCGTGGATCGCTACCGCCAAGTCCTTACCGACTTTCCTCGACGAGACGTCGAAGGCAGACACGAACTCGATCGAATCGGGGGTATACCCGCCGACTCTCCCGTAAGTTAGACCCGCCTCGCTTTCTCGCTCTTCGTAGTAGTGGACACCCTGGATTATCGCGGAGGCGCAGTTCCCGACACCCGCGATCGCGACTCTGATTCTTGGCAACCCTACTTTTAGGCGGCGATGAAAATTCCTATAAATTGATTGCTCCCGCTCGGCGGAAGCCTATTATCATCGTAAGGGGAAGAGTTCAGAGGCATGGAGGAACGTTCTGCCGGCGCGGTACTCTTCAACGACATCGGGAGCTCGAGGAAATACCTGCTGCTCAAGTACCCCGCGGGACACTGGGATTTCCCGAAAGGAAACGTAGAGAAGGGGGAGAGTGAAGGGCAGACAGTCCTCAGGGAAGTGAATGAGGAGACGGGGCTCGACGAGGTGAAGCTAATCGACGGCTTCAGGCGGAAGATCGAATACTTCTACCGTCGAGAAAATAAGTCGGTACACAAGGAGGTCGTCTTTCTCCTTGCGGAGACGAATAAGGACGAGGTGAAGCTCTCCTTTGAGCACCAGGCTTACGGCTGGTTTAGCTTCCGGGAGGCGCTCGAGAACGTGACTTACAACAACTCTAGGCGCATTCTCCTACAGGCTCAGAAATATCTTGAAGAGACGACACGACGAATACGAAAGTAGGCAAGCAACTTAGAACTGGACGAGCGGATGTTTCTCAGCAAGCTTCACGACCTTGATGTAGACGAAGCCGTGCTCATCGGTCTTCTTACTGAAGGCAGTCTCGGCGGTCTTCGCTGGAGAGTATCTCACGAACCCGGCGGGTGGCTCCCCGCTCATCCGCGTGTAGAAGAAGAGGGAGGCCTCTTCATAGTCGTCTATTCGTGCAAAGGCTCCTAGTATCCAGTTTGCACCGTTCTTAAATCCAAAGAGAGGGAGGGGCGGCTCTTCGAAGAGCATCTTGTACGCCCCAACCTTTACCAGACTTCCTAAATCTTCGACCTCGACGGCGAGGAACTTGTCTTCGAACTCGTTTCTACTTTCAAGCTCTTTCGGCATCTTCTTCACTCTAATCACTGGTGCGTAGATGAAGGCAGCGTTGCTCGCGGATTCCACCAGCTGCACCTCCTCGGACTCGCCGTAGCTTCTGTAGGCCAGGAACTCTCCGTTTGTCTTCGCATCGAAGTAGTAGAAGATCGGCGTTCCCATGAAGAGGTCGGCTTGTGCCGCGATTCTGAAGTTATCTCCCTCCTTGAATGCGAAGAGGGGAAATGGCGCCCTCTCCAGTGCACAGGAGAGACGGCCCAGGTCTGCCAGCGAAGAGAGCTTAACGTAACAGGTGCCTAAGATCTGTTCGCGCCGAGTTCGTGCAGGACGAACTCGAGGAGATCTCGGACGACCTCAAGCGCGCCGAAATCCTCCTGAAGAGTCTCGTCGGGGCCGGCTCTGGCGACGGGCCGCCCGAGGAAAAGAAGGTCTGGCTCGTCTATCTTAGCGTCGAGAAGTCGGTCGCGCTGCTGAAGTTGTACCTTTCTATCGAGAGCCCCGGCCTTTTCCTGACCATCAAGAGCGGTCCGAAGGAGTGGGCGGTGTTGCTGGCGAGAGCCTCCCAAGCGCTCGCAGATGGACGCCGTCTACTTGAAGAGGTGAGGCTCGAGGACGCACTCGAGACCCTGAGGACGTCGAGAAACTGCCTCCGCATCTTTCTTCGAGACCGCCGAAAGCTCCGGTTGAGGGCGCTAAGGGCCGCGAATCGAATTGGCCGCTAGCTCTTCTTTTTCTCGGATTTCTTCTTGCCCTTAGGGGCACTCTTCGCCTTAGCCTTCCCTTTCTCTTTCTTTTTCTCCTTCTCCTTCTCCTTCTCTTCTCCGCCCTCTTTCTTCTCCGGCGCTTGCGGGGCTTCCTTCTTCTTCATTTCTTTCTCCTTCTCTTTCTTTTCCTCCTTCTCTTCCTCCTCCCGTTCCAGCTCCTGTATCGTAAGCTGCGAACCATTCACGAGAACCCTGAACGTCTTCCTCAACCCCTTCTGGTGTAGGAAGCGCTTGACGTACGTCTTGACCTGCCTCGGCTTAACCCCCTTCCTGATCGCCGAGTCTTCCATCTCGAGCTCTCCGCCACTTACGCTAGGCTTCATCCCAACCCTCGGTTCAAGGAAGTTCTGAAGCTCCTCCGCCCTATCCTTCAACCCTCCGAGGACTACCTTCAAGCTGAAGTGACCCCACCCTCACAGCGATTATAACGATTTTCACTTGCCATGTCTACGCGTCCTCCTCTGGTAGGTTCTGACGGCCCTCATCAGGTCTATCTTTCTGAAGGAGGGCCAGTAGACGTCCATGAAGATGAGCTCGCTGTAAGCCCCCTGCCAGAGGAGGAAGTTGCTCAGCCTCTCCTCCCCCGAGGTGCGTATTATCAGGTCCGGCTCGGGGTTAGGGAGGTGCGCGGTATAGAGCCTTCCCGCGATCGTCTCTTGCGTGATCTGGCTCGGGGAGAGCTTCCCATCCTTGATATCTGAGGCGATCGACCTCACCACGTCGGTGATCTCCATCCTGCCTCCATACGCGACAGCGATGTTGAGGTAGAAATTATCGAAATCGGCGGTGCGCTCCTCCAGCTGCCTGAGTATCGACTGGGTGGTCTCGGGCAAGAGTTCTACCTTGCCTATCGCCTTGACCCGAACCCTGTCTCTGTATATCCTTTCGTCGTGAAGTAGCCTTTCGAGTCTTTCTTCGACAATCTTGAGGATTTCTGAAACCTCCTCCGGCGACCTGTAGAGATTCTCCGTGGAGAGGCCGTATATCGTGACGGATTTGATCCCGATCTCTCTGCACCAGTCGAGGAGGTTCTCCGCGATATCCGCCCCCACAAGGTGGCCGTAGCTCGGGCCGTTCCCGTGGTCTGCCGCCCACCTCCTGTTCCCATCGAGTATGATTCCGATATGTCTCGGTGCCTCCGACCTGCCAATCTCTGCCCTCAGCCTTCTCTCGTATGCCTTGTAAACGCCTACCGTCCTCAGCACCGACTGAAACATCGCTCTACTCCTTCGTCAGGCTCCTCAGCCTTAGCCTGGCATAAACCGTGCTCGTTACTCCGAAGATGACAGCGAGCCCGACGAGGACGTATGAGATCAATAGGATCGTCGATTCCCTCTGTCCTCCTATGAGAATTGTCGAGAAGAGGTCCATCGGGAGGTAGAGCAGAGCGAGCACGACCAGGACGACACCGTCACGCCACACCCTCACGCTCCCCCTGACTAGATGCGCGAGGAGTGCCCCGATGGCGTAGATTCCTATCCCCGCCCAGACGAACGGTAGCGCCCCCTTGAGGAAGTATCCGAAGAGGACCGCTCCGTAGACGAGAATCAGGTTCGGTGAGTCGCTTACGAGCCGGACTGTGTCCGGAACCTGAGTCGCGACGAAGCCTATTCCCAGCGAGAGTCCCACCAGTATGACCAGGCCGCTGCTGAAGATTGAGAAGATGCGGATGTATCCGTATGGCCCGGTGCTCAGGATTCCGGCAATCCACCTGTCGATGCCGAACCCACGGATGAAGAACGCTCCTCCAAGGATGAGGAGTGTAGCCAGCTCGGCCTCGTACAATCGGCTGGAGACGACAAGGACCCCCGCGAGGAGGAGCATCAGTCCGGGGACCCCGAGGAACCATTTCGAGTAGTGAGGGTCGAAGATGAGCATCCTCAGGTACCTCCCAAGGACGAGGTAGGTTTCTTCAACTGTCTTGCTATGCTTGATAACAATCCGCTCGACTGACACTATGGGTTTCAGCGTCTGCAAGACGGGGATGACGTGCTCATCGTCTCCCCCGTCGGAGACAAGGATGATGCCAGTGTAACTCCCCCTCGAGAGCAACTGCTCAACTTCTCGCCTTATCTTCCTATCCGCATCGAACCCTCGGTCTGCGGTTCCGCAGACGCTCGCGACCTCGCAGTCTACCCCTCTCGCCTTCAGCTCCTCATGCTTCTTGATCGTGGCGAAGAGTGCATTCGCGTCAGCCTCCTCTGGGTCGGCGAGGGCGAGGCGAGTCGCGGCGTCCTGAACCGCTTCCCACCCCTGGATGGGGGTGCGGATCTTGGTCTTCACCTCGAGGTCGTCGTCTCTGTCTACTGATAGGATGAGATAGCGTCCGGCCTCTGACACCTGGCTTCGAGCGGGATTCCCACCGCTAGATACTTAAAGATAAAGCCGTTCGAGGTCATCCGCTGAGACGAGAAAGCAGTTTCACTACCCTCCTTCCGCAGGAGCGGTTTGCATCCCTGAGAGGGTCGTAAGAAGTGAACTCGACCGCCTTTAGCTTCCCTGTCTCCTTCAAGCCCCTCGCCGCAAGGAGAACATCTTCAGTGGAGATGCCGTTCGGTTCCAAGAAGTTAACCGCGGGCATCTCTCCGGGGTCGATAACGTCCAGGTCGATGTGGAGGACGCACCAATCGCATCTGTCGGAGAGCAACCTCGCGGCCCTCCTCCCGTAGTCTGCAGCTCCTCCTTTTCTCAGTTCTTTCGCAGAGACGAGCGTAATCTCAGACTCTTTCATCGCTAGCTCCTCTAGTCGGTCCAGGGCCCTGCTCCCGAGGTGTACCACCGCATCCTCCCCGAGGAGCGGCCCCCTCCCCTCTTCCGTTTCTTGTGAGAGGGGCCGACCTCTCCCGCATGCCAGGGCGAGGCACATTCCTCCTATGAAGCCGGAAGGGGTTGTCTCCGGGGTGTTGAAGTCCCCGTGCGCGTCCATCCAGAGGATCCCGGCCCTCCCCCTTCGCCGACTCTTCATCCCCGAGAGGCTCCCCATCACCAGGGAACACTCTCCCCCCACTAAGATTGCGAGTTCTCGCTCTGAGGCTTGCCCGGCGGCTCTTCGTATTCTTTCTGTCCCCTTTGCCGCATACGTGGAGTTCCTGAACTTCTTGGGCCCACTGTCCTTGCTCAACTTCTGGAGTTTGATGTCTCCCATGTCAGTGATCTTGAGACCCTCTCCTTCGAGCGCCTTGACCAGCCCCAACCCGCGGAGCGCCGGTGGAGAGAGAGCCAGGCCTTGGAGCCTTGCCAGCGTGTAGATCGGAAACCCGACGAGCGACGCGCTAATCAACTGCGCGACGCCCGTTGGGTAATCATAAAAGGGAGATCTCCCTTCTGTCGGCAGATACGCTTAAGGAGTGATTCGCCCTCTTCTTCTTTGGATGCTCCAGGAGCGCGCTTGGCACAGGTCATGGCCGAAATACCTTCCAAGAGACCTAGGAATCTCCCCCTCTCCACTACACTCTCTACTAACCGAGTCGGCTTCGAGGCTCCCCAACAGAACCTGTATAGTCTACCAGGGCAGAACCTTCACCTACTCCGAGTTGGATGAGCTTTCTTCCAGGTTTGCTTCCGCGCTGGCAGCCCTCGGTCTCCGCAAGGGGGACCGGGTTGGCGTCTTCATGCCGAACATGCCGCAGTTCATCATCAGCTACTTCGGAATACTGAAGGCAGGAGGGGTGGTCGTGACTTGCAGTCCCCTGTACAAGGAGAGGGAACTCGAGTTCCAGCTGCGGGATTCGGGGAGTTCCCTCGTCATAGCCGCCAACGACGTCGTTCATGGAAACGACCTCTACAATAGTCTGGAGGCATGCAGGGGAAGACTGGGCCTCCGACACGTGATAACGGCTAGCCTGACCGATTACCTACCGGCCCTTAAGAGAAACCTAGCCGGCCTCGCCGGGGTAAAGAACCTCCGCCGCGAAGGCACGATCGGGTTTATGGACCTGATTAGGGCTCACCGACCTCTCGAGAGATTCGTCGAGGTTGACCCGATGAGTGACCTTGCGGTCTTACAGTACACCGGGGGGACCACGGGAACCTCGAAGGGTGCGATGCTGACCCATCACAACCTATACGCGAACGCCATGATGGCGGCCGCCGCGCTCCCCCTCACCGCGGAGGACATCACCCTGGCCGTCCTCCCACTCTTCCACATCTACGGGATGACGGTCACGATGAACGCCCCCATCTTCGCGGGGGCGAAGATCGTTCTCCTACCTCGCTTCGAAGTGAAACAGGTGATGGAGACGATTCAGAAGGAGAGAGTGACGTGCTTCTGCGCCGTTCCCACGATGTACATCGCCGTCATCAACAGTGAAGAGGGCAAGAGATTCGACCTCCGGACCGTAAGAGCGTGCATCTCTGGAGGGGCTCCCCTAGCCGTGGCCGTCAGGAAAAAGTTCATCGAGATGACAGGGGGTAACCTTGTTGAAGGATACGGGCTGACCGAGTGCAGCCCAGTGACCCATATCAATCCGCTCAAGGATGCCCTTCCCAAGGAGGCTTCGATCGGCATCCCTCTCCCGGCGACCGACGCCGCCATTGTCGACCTGGACGACCCCGAGAAATTCCTCCCGACAGGGGAGGTCGGTGAGCTCGCGATAAGGGGGCCCCAGGTGATGAGGGGTTACTGGGACAGGAAGGATGAGTCAGCGCTGGTCCTGAGAAACGGCTGGCTCCTGACCGGGGACATCGCCAGGATGGACGACGACGGATACTTTTACATCGTCGACAGAAAGAAAGACATGGTTGACGTCGGCGGTTTCAAGGTGTATCCTCGAGAGGTGGAGGAGATCCTATTCGAGCATCCGGAGGTGAAGGAGGCGGCTGCGATCGGAATGGTCGACCCGTACAGGGGGGAGGCGGTCAAGGCCTTCGTCGTCTTGAAGGACCCGACGAAGAGGGTCTCCGAGGCCGAGGTAATTCAATTCTGCACGGAGAGGGTCGCGAAATACAAGGTGCCCAAGCAGGTCGAGTTCGTCGGCGAACTCCCGAAGACCTTGGTGGGGAAGGTGCTCAGGAGGAAGCTGAGAGAGGCTACCTCTCGACAATCATAGAGACCGCATTTCCCCCACCGAGGCAGAGCGTTGCGAGCCCCCTCTTCCTCCCCGCGTGCTTCAAGGCGTAGATCAGCGTGGTCAGCACGCGCGCCCCGCTGCACCCTATCGGGTGGCCGAGTGAGACGGCACCGCCGTTCACGTTGAACTTTTTCGACTCAACGCCGAGCGCCTCCCTAACTGCGATGGAAGCGGTGGCGTATGCCTCGTTGTGTTCCACGAGGTCCATTTCCTCGATTCCCATCCCGACCTTGCTAAGGAGGGCCTTCGTCGTCGGTATCGGAGCCTCCATCACGAGCTCTGGCTTCGTTCCACCCGTCGCGTACCCGATTATTTTGGCGAGGGGCCTCAGACCGAGCTTCTCGGCCTTCTCCTCGGACGCAACGACCAAGGCGGATGCTCCATCGCTGAGCTGGGAGGAGTTTCCAGCAGTGAGTATCCCGCCATCCTTGAAGACAGGCTTGAGTCTTCGAAGCTTCTCGAGGGTGGTGTCCTCTCGGACACACTCATCTTTCTTGAAGTGCTCTCGGGCGCCCTTCTCTCCCTCGACTTCCACCGGCACAATCTCCTCTTCGAACCTTCCCTCGCGAATCGCACGCGACGCCCGCATGTGGCTTTCGTAAGCAAATTCGTCGGCGTCCCTGCGTGTAATCCGGTACCTCTTCGCGATGACTTCTCCTG
>VBPK01000168.1 GCA_005877225.1 Nitrososphaerota archaeon | reverse complement strand
AATGATATTGTAAATGTTGCGAATAATATTTTCTTGAGTTTATCACTCAACGCGAGGGACCGCATCCGCACGATACTTAATGTTATTCCTTGAAATGTATGTTTGAGGGTCTTAATGAGGAACTGGTGGTGAAAGAGTCTGGGGCTTGTCCACGACTCTTCTGCTGGGAGGTCATGGAGTCGGGCAGAGTATCAAGAATGTCTAAGCAAGGGCAGTCCTGCTTGTCTCACGGAGACACTAGCAAAAATTGTTGGACAACCAACGGTCGGCTCTGCGGACCTTATGATCGGAAGAGTTACGGACATCTCTGCCAGCGTCAAGCTCTGCAACGCAGGCTCCATCGTCTTGATTTGGTTCATTGGTGACTGCCTTCTCCCAATCTCCGGAAGAGTTCATCTTCTTTAAGGTCTTGCAGAGCCTCACCTTCGATTCTCTCAACCCATAGCATCCCCGCGAGAGGCTCCTCTTCACCCATCCGTTGAAGAGCGCTCCACCTCCGGATGGCGATACTCAACGGGACTACGATCATTGCGGGGCTGTCCGCAACGCGCGGAAGGCCCCTGAATTGGCAGCCGCACCATTAGGTTTATCTCACGACCGCTTTCTCGGCGACAGGATGCAGGAAAACTCGTCGCGCTTTGCCCGCCTCGTGAGCATCAGGGTGCGACCGGGAAAAGAAACAGATTTCGCGAAGACATTCGAGGAGAAGATCCTTCCCTCTGCCCTCAGGGAGGCGGGACTCCGCCGCGTCTACCTTCTTCGCCCGCTCGGCTCTCCCGCCGAGTTTGTCACGTTCTCCCTCTGGGACTCCGAGAAGGAAGCGGAAGAATATGTTGACAGCGGCCGCTACAGGAGCTACGTCTCGAAAATTTCCGAACTGCTCGAGGAGGAGCCGACAGTCTCTAGGTTCGTCGTCGACATCCACGCGGTGGGTCAGTCGGTCAAGCCGCTGAGAAAGAAGAGACGTTAGTCACTCCCAAGCCATCGAATCACGGCGAGATGTCCGACGAAAGAAAAGACGAGCCCTGAGGTCATCCTACTGGTAGATACTGCCCTCGTCGGGCTGCTTGGCAGCCAAGGGTCCCTTTGGCGCCTGTAGCTCATCCAGGTCAATCTCAAACCCTACCATCTTTGAGAGCACCTCGAGCATCCTCGCCACCGACCTAGGGTGGGGAAGAGGTTCGCCGTGATTGACCGAGACCTTGTAGCCTCTCATCGAATACCCTTTCGCCAGCCCCACGACCATCGAGGCGAAGAAGGGGGCGGGCTCATCTTTGATCAGCTCCACCCCGTGCGATTTCAGCTCCTTAACTCCTACGAGGTCTGTTGCGAACCCTAGCACGGCGGGCGTCTGGTCGGGCGAGAGAGGCGCCTCGGTCCATCTGGCTCCGATAGAGTAGACCTCACCCACCCCGAGTCTTCTCGCGTACGTCAGGACCGCGTCGGCAAACTCGTACTGGTCGTCGAGGGGAGAGGAGTCGCCCCCGAAGAGGACGATGTCACGCTCTCCCCGATGGAGGTGGAACTGATTCACGACCAGACTCACCGTTCCGTCTTCGCGGACGGCAACCTCAGGGGGGAGTGCGGAGGAATATAGGGAGGCGAGAGGGACGAACTTCATCTTCTTCATCATGTAGGTCGCGAGTTCCCGCGCCTGCGAGTAGAGGGCCCGGTACTGAGGGATAGATGTCGAGAGTGAGACTAGCAGGGCTGGCTTCTTCAGGGCGCCATCATTGTGAACTTCAAGCTTCTGCCACACGATCTTCCAAGACTATGCAGGACCAATGCTATATAATTCTCGCGACCACTCGGACGACCTTGACGGGCCTGAGCGACGCTCCCGGCCGTATTCTGGGACCACCCTAACGGTCGGTGAGCCTTCGAGGGATTGAGTCTGATGACAGTTGTCGCATCGAAGCCTTCGATTCCAAGACTTCGCAGCCTCGGGAATGCCCCTCAAACAGCCGGGACAACACTTTAGAGCGGGTTCCGCCTTAATTAGTGGGTACATAGGGAGGCTGAGCCCTTTAATGACGTCCTACTGGAAGAGACTATCACATAATGGGGTCGCAGTTCCTGAACCCTACCTAGCAGAGGGCTTGAAAGTCAAGGTAAGGGGGAGGGAGGTGAGCCTACCCCCGCTTGCGGAGGAGATGGCCTACCATCTCGCGAAGAAGAAGGATACTCAGTACGTCAAGGACGCGTACTTCGTAACGAACTTCACGAAGGACTTCGTCATGCTACTCCCCGATTGGTGCAGGGGGGCGAAGTTCGAGGAGGTTGACTTCTCCCCCTTCTACGAGAAGGTCGAGCGAGAGAAGAGAGCGAAGGAGACGATGAGCAAGGAGATGAAGAAGTCGCTGGCTGCCGAGAGGAAGACTCGCAGGGAGGCACTGAAGGCAAAGTACGGGTACGCGACTGTGGACGGGAAGAAGGTGGAGATAGCGAACTGGCTTGTCGAGCCGCCGGGTCTCTTCATGGGGAGGGGCGCTCACCCTCTCAGGGGCCACTGGAAGCCGAGGGTGGCTCAGAGGGACGTCATCCTGAACCTCGACGAAAACAGCCCGGTACCGCGGGGGGAGTGGAGGCAGGTCGTCCACGACCACAACTCGATGTGGATGGCGAAGTGGGTCGACAAGCTCACGGAGAAGGAGAAGTACGTCTGGCTCCACGAAAGCGCTCCCATTCAGCAGTTGAGGAACAAGGCAAAGTACGACTCCGCGATCAGGGTAGGGACGCACCTCGGGAAGATCAGGGCGAAGATACTGAAGGAGCTCACTTCGAGGGACCCGAGGGTGAGGCAGATCGCGACAGTCTGTTACCTTATCGACCGTCTCGGGCTCAGGGTCGGCGACGAGAAGGAGGAGGACGAGGCCGATACCGTGGGGGCGACGACCTTGAGGGTCGAGCATGTGAAGCTCAACGACGGAGGCACGATCGAGCTCAACTTTCTGGGGAAGGACAGCGTGCCGTGGTCGAAGAAGCTCGAAGGGGCTCCCCCCACCGTTGCGAAGAACATCCAGGAGTTCATCGCGAGAAAGCAGCCGGGCAGGGAAGTCTTCGACGGGATCAACTCTAGCATGGTCAATCACTTTCTCTCGGGCATCGCGGCTGGGCTCACCGCGAAGGTCTTCAGGACGCATCACGCCACACGGGTCGCCGAGTCATACCTGAAAACCGAGGACCTGCGCGGGAGAGAGGAGCCGGAGAAGCTCTACCACGCGAAGTTCGCCAACCTAAAGGCAGCCGAATTCTGCAACCACCAGCGGACGGTACCCAAGAACTGGGAGGACTCTCTCAAGAAGAGGAAGGATAGCCTCAAGGAGCTGGAGAGCCGAGAGAAGAGAGACGAGAAGAGGATTAGGAGGCTGAAGATGGAGATAAGTCTCCAGACGCAAACCAAAAATTACAATCTCAACACCGCACTCAAGAATTACATCGATCCGAGGCTCTACAAGTCCTGGGGTGACTATGTTGGGCTCGACTGGACCAAAATCTACACGAAGTCGATGCAGCGCAAGTTCGCCTGGGTTTCGTATTCGAAGACGAGGTGGGAGACCGAGGAGAAAGTCATCGAGGCCGTCACCCCATCTAAGACTTGAGGTTCAATAACAGGGGAAGACTTCGTTGACTCGTAAGTTCCTCCCGGTTGCCCCCGTGACGGGCTGAACCCGCGAGTCCGAGTCAAGTCGACAGGTTGGCCTCGCGTTCTCCCGCATAACGTGATGATCAGCTAGGGTACGAGATATCTCGGAGGAGAGGGGTCTGGCCCGAGGGGCGGGAGGGGCCAGAGTGGCAGCGGGCGAGGTGGTTCCCTCGGTTCGAATGAAACTACAACTACTGCTCGTTCCATTCTTTCGCCTCCTCCGGGGTGACCTTCAGCTCGGTGATGACGCCGCCTCTCAGCACCCGGAGGCTGACCGTCTTCCCGATGAGCTGCTCGTCCAGGGCCTTGTGCAGCTCGTACAGGTTCGCCACCTCGTGATCGCCGATCTTCACGATTATGTCCCCGACGAAGGCACCGGCCTTGCTCGCTGGGCTTCCCGGCTCGGTTGAGAGAACCAAGATTCCCTGATTCTGGCTCAGCTTCGCGGCCTTCGAGAGCTCCTTCGGAAGGGAGATTGGCTCGGGAGCAATCCCGAGGTAGGACCTCCTGATCTTCCCTTCGCGGGACAGCTTCGATGCGATGCCCTTGAGGGTACTCACCGGGACTGCTATCCCCCTCGAGGAAGCGTAGGCCACGTTCATCCCTATCATCTTCCCGGAGGCGTCGACGAGCGGCCCGCCCGAGTATCCAGGGTTGAGCCTCGCGTCCGTAATCACGGCGTCCTCGACGACGACTCCCCACCATCCCGGAATGGTCCTGCTCGGATTCGTGACGATCCCGGAGGTTATGTTCACCCTGCTGCCGAGTGAGTTCGCGAGTGCCAGGACGAACTGTCCAGACTTCAGCGGCTGAGAATCCCCTAGCTCTATCGGCTTCAATCCGGTCGCCTCGACCTTCAGTAACGCCACGTCAGATGTCGGGTCGCGGCCGATAATCTTCGCCTCGAGGCTCCTTCCGTCCTGCAGCTCGACCTTAGCGCTCGTCCGTCTTCCCACGACGTGGTTCGCGGTCACCACATGCCCCTCCTTGTCCCACACCACTCCACTCCCTCCCCATCTTCCCATCTCCACCTTCACTACCGAAGGTGAGACCCGCTCTGCCAGACCAGAAATTGCGTCTGATAGAGATTGCAACAGCTGCGTGTCATCTTCCATCGTTCGATTCACCGTGAGGGGTATGGGGGGAGGGCTACTTGTTGAGTACTTTGAAGGGAAAACCAGTCACGGCTGTGCTAGGCGAGAGCTAGGTATGTGTTGAACATCTGGAGCCTCTGGGGCCCGCGGAACCTGGACCTTGTATAGATTCTGGAGATGTGCCCGATAAGTTCGTGCGCGGCCCTGACCGCATCGTTAAGGGTGTTGCCCGCGGCGGTCTTCGCCTCCACGTGGAGCTCCCCATCGGAGAACCTCGCGTCGATCTGAACGCTCCCGTTCTCGGTTACCCACTTGAGCGTCGTTCCCTCCTCGTTCTCGGAGTAGCCTATCCAGCGCAGTGTCCCGAACCATCTCCCCTTCAGCTCAGAGATGATTTCTCTGACCCCGATGTCGAAGGGAAGCAGCGTGCTCAGAAGTGGGATGCGAGAAGGAGCAGTGCCGAGAGGGTGCATCACCATCACGCCTCTCGCCTTTTCTGTGACCCTGTAACCGTCGGCGGCTGCCTCCACTATGCCGTCCTCCTGAAGCCTGCCGAGTATCCGGGAGAGAGTCTCGGGGTGGGTCCCCATCTTCCT
Source organism: Nitrososphaerota archaeon (assembly GCA_005877225.1). GTDB lineage: Archaea > Thermoproteota > Nitrososphaeria > Nitrososphaerales > Gagatemarchaeaceae > TA-13. The sequence continues at coordinate 18,023 of VBPK01000168.1, read as the reverse complement.
CCTCAACCCGTCGAACGTGAAGCCCGTCAACTCCTCCTCCTCGATCAAATTCAGGACGGCCCCATCTCGCTCGCTCCTCAGAGAATTCGGTAGTTCGGGATTCATTCTATCGTCCCTGCTCGTCGGGATCTCGCTGGTCAACGCTTTCTCTGCTCCCCCCGAGTTCGTCTCCCTCATTTAGCTTCTTCGAGTGCACCTGGTTACTGCCCGACGCCCAGAGTGTTGCCCACACCGATGAGAACCACGCTGTCTCCTTCAGAGGTCCTCTCTGCGATGAGCCTCTTCATCCGCTCCACCACCAATGGGACAGCGTCTCCGATCTCCTTCTTCATCGTCGTTATCGCCTCAACGTCGGACTCCTTAACCAAGATCGCGTAGATCGGGATCTTGTGGTTGGCGGCCACCTCCTCTATCTGGAACTTTTCGACCCCGATTCCCCCTATTGCGGCACCCACGCCCTCCGCGATCTCTCCGGTCTTCTCCCCCTCAAGTTTCAACGCCGCATCCACCATTATGATCCCAGCGGGCTTGACCCCCATCTCTTCTATCAGGCGTCTCAGAGCTACCCCGGGCTCCCCGACGTAGCCCATGGGACCCTCCGCCTTCACCACGTAGAGATGTCTCCCCTCGTACTGGGTCACGGCCATCACGGTGTCTCTCCCGAGACTCTGAGCAGGAGCGCCTCCTAAGAACCTCGAAGCCACCGTCGGCCCGAGCCCGTCGCCGATCGGCTGCGCCTCCCTTATTGCTGTCGCGGCCTTCGCAAGAGCCTGCGCCTGCTCCATTATCTGCGGCATCATCATCTGCAGTTGAACGAGGGTCATGTATGAGCTCGTCTTCTTCCCGGTAAGGTAGTAGTGCCTCACTACCTTGTGAAGAGTATTCAGAGCGCTCGCAACCTCGAGCATGTTTTGTGCCACCGAGACCTTCACCCTGTCGGTGCTCCCGAGAAGCGACCTTACCTCGCCCCTGATTCTGTCGTCCCCGGTCCTGACCACGTGTTCTATCTTCGAGATCACCCCGCTCGGGTCGACGCTCTCCGGCATGATCGTGACGTACTCCAGGACTCCGTTCACTCTCTCTGTAATCTCCTCCTTGTCGCCCCGGCCTTGAGTGATGTAATCGAGTGCCTCCTTCTTCGCCCCATCCTCCATCACCTTCAGCCGATTCAGCGACCGACTGATGTTGCCGAGCGTCACGTAGTACTGAATCCTCTGCCCGTACAGGATGAAGACGAAGAAGAGCGCATAAGTCGCGAGACTGAAGAGGGAATTAAGATCTATCCCGGAAACCAGCGCGAACGGAATCAACGACATGGCTAGCTCATCTCCTTCCTGTTACCGTTCGATGCGGTGCTGATCGCCGCGGGGCGGCGGAGGAGAAGACGGACTAACCTCCTAACCAATCCAGTGATCCGCCTGCGCATCCATATGACGACGTAGGCATCAAAGACAGCGTAAGCGAGCCCGACTGCAACTCCCAGCTGCAGGACCCCTAGGTTGTAGGCGACGAGGATAGAGGCGAAGTCTATGAGGGTCGCAACAGAGTTCTCGGCGAGTTCCTGACTACTACTACTACCACTAAGCCAGGTCATATTCGTCCTCCCCCATGCGATACGTTGCCCTCATGCAAGCGTTCATTACGTACCGGATGTCGTTCTTCGAGAGTATCTCTTTCGCCTCTTCGCTCTCGAGACCGAGCTGCGCCCAGAAGACTGGCGATACGCCGAAACGCTTGCTGAAAATCACCACCTGCTCCGCGACTCGAGGAAGCTCCTCGCTCGGCCTGAAAACGTCGACAACCTGAATCTCCTTCCCGATTCCTTCAGGGACATCGAAGAGACTCGGGTAGGCCTTCTCTCCGAGAATCTCACGCACGCCGGGATTGATTGGTATGACCGTGAAACCGTGCTCCTTAAGGTACTCTGGCACAGTGTGTGCGTCTTTCTCTGGATTCCTCGACGCCCCGACTACCGCCACAACCCTGTACCTCTTCAAGACCTCCATCGGCGAGATGGTTATCGAAGGCAATGGCCTTCTCTCCCGCACCGCATTCGCTGCGAACTCAGGCGCGGTCATAGCCCAATCACCGAGTCGATCGAGAGAGCTCCGCCCCCGAGCAAGAAGAGGACGATCGCGAGGAGGACGTAGAGCACGTCCAGCTCATAGCCACCGATGTACGCCCTCTTCATCTTCAGCTTGTTCAGAGCGGACGTCGATATCATCTCGATCGCGAAGAGGAAAGCGACGACGGGGACAATCAGTCCCACTATCAGGAATAGCCCTCCCACGAGTTCGAGAGTCGTTGCGAGTGAGGCTGCCACGGCAGGCAGTCCCATACTCTTCATCCACTGCGCAGCCTGTTCTCTCCCCTTCTTCGGGAGCTTGAGGTTAGCGTGTAGAATGAAGTTGGTTCCGACCCAGACTCTCGCGAGGAGCGCCAAGTAGGGGGTGTACGGGAGCAGTGGTTCAAGAATTCCAGACAACTGCTACTACTCTCCTCCCCTCTGAACTACCTGGTTGGGCGACTCTACCAGCCTGACGGAGGTTTCGTGTTCCCCCCCGCCGCGCACGAAACGTATGCGGAGAACATTACCTACCGAAACTCCGGAAAGAGACAGCAGGAGGTCCCTCATCTGCTTGACCTCCTGGTCTCCCACTCGAACTATGATGTCTCCCGACTTCAGGCCGCCTTCGTAGGCCGGGGTATCCCTTCCGACCTCCGCAAGAAGCACACCTGAATCAACGGGGAGGTTGAACCTCCTTGCAATCGCCGGATTCATGTCGACACCCGAGATCCCAAGGAAGGGCCTCACAACTCTCCCGTGCCGCAGTATCTGCTCCACGACTCTGTTGACAGTGTGAGTCGGTATCGCGAAGCCGACTCCCTGAGCGAAGGGTATCATCGCGGTGTTGATTCCGATCACGTTGCCGCTCAGGTCAGCTAGCGGGCCTCCGCTGTTTCCGGGGTTTATCGCTGCGTCGGTCTGAATGAAGCCTTCGAGGACAAAATCAGTCCCGGGGAGAGGCCTCCCGAGGGCGCCGATCACTCCCATGGACACGGTTGGACCACCAGGCAACCCTAGCGCGTTGCCTATCGCAAGCACTATCTGCCCCGCCTTGAGACTCTCCGAATCTCCCAGCATGGCGACAGGCAGGTTCACGCCATCAACCCTCACAAGGGCCACATCGGTCGCCGGGTCCGTGCCAACTACTTCTCCGATGAAAGTCCGTCCATCCTTGAGTGTGACTTGGACCGTCGCGGCACCATCGATGACGTGGTTGTTCGTCACTATGTAACCCGTCGAATCGATTATAACACCCGATGCCTGACCCTCGAGCGGAACGACGCCGAACCTGTAGTCTCTCGCCAGCCTCACACTGTCTATGCTCACGACGCTCCCGCTGAGCTTCTCGACCGCCTTGACTATCTGGTCGTTAAGATCCGAGAGTTCCAACTCCTACACCTCGAGCCCCCAGCTCACCTTTCGGGTCGGAGTGATACGCACGCAGACTCGTCCCTCATCGCACTCGACCTTCTCCGCAATTCCTCTGATCTCGATCCCTCTAACTCGCCACGGGCGCATGGACACTAGGTCGTCGACAACAAACGCGACTTTGTTGTTCCGCATGATGTTGCGAAACTTAAGGGTCCTCCCCAGGCTCCAGCCCCCGAAGTAGATGTAGCTGCCGTCAAACTCGAAGCCCACCGGCACCACGTGGGGCTCCAGATCGGGGGACGCAGTAGCTATCCTGCCGAGTCTTTGCTCCACCAGGTACTCCGCCTCCTTCTCAGTGAACTTCACGCTCTCCTGCTTCTCTTTCATCAACTCTCTTCGCCTATCCTCAGGACGGCATCGATCGAGAGGGGTCCCCCGCCCAGCAGGAACAGCGTCAAAGCCTCAGCGAGGTAAGATATGTCGAGCTCGTAGCCGAGTAGAAAGCCCTTGTTCATCCTGAACTTCGAGAGGAGCGTAGTGCCGAGCATCTCCGACGCGATAAGCAGGGCTGCGAGCGGAATGACGAAGCCGATGACTAATGCTATTCCTCCCACGAAATCGGTTAGGGCTCCTGCCGCTGTTGCCGCGGGCGACAACCCCAACCCCTTCATCTTCTCTATTGTTTTCCTGTTGAGCTTCGGGTATCCGTGCGCCACAAAGGCGGCGCCCATCGCTACCCTCAAGGGAAGCGCGGCCAGGGCCCCGAGACTTCCTATTATCTCCGGCATCATGTTTTTTCCCACCAGACCCACAGGCAGTCAGGTTTATATCCCTGGTAGTCTTGGGCTACTAAGTAGGTAACATAGATTTGAGTAAGTCACCACAGCTTAACCAAGAAGTCATCGACGGATGCAAGCCGATACACGCTGCATGGAACGAGCTCACCAAGACGTGGACGCTACCGATCATTCACGCGCTCGGGCTGCAGGAGCCCGCGAGGTTTAACGAACTCAAGCGGAGGATCAACGGCATAAGCGCGACGAGCCTAGCAGAACGCCTCAACGAACTCGACCGGCAAGGCGTGGTCCAGCGGAAGGTCATCCCGGATACTCCTCCACGCGTCGAATACTCTCTGACTAAGAAGGGAATCGAGTTGAAGGGAATACTCGGCGACTTGGCGGAGTGGGCGAGACGATGGGAAGGCAAGAATCCCAACGAATCAGCCTACGTGCTGACCAAGTGAGCCGTTCTCTCCACCTTCCAGAGTTCGTCGGTGGGAGAGTCTCGGATTAACGTCCTCCGCCCTCCCTTTTCATGGATCAGCGTCCGCTCCCCTGCTTGGAATCTTCCTATCGAGGTGACGGAGATGCCGAGAGGGTACAGCGCACTTTTTACCACTTCTTCCTTGCCGCCCTCAACCGCCACCAGGAGAGCACCCGACCCTATCAGTTTCAACGGGTCGACTCCAAGGACGGCGCAGACCGCCCTGGTCTCGCTGGCCACGGGAATCTTGCCCTCATCGACTTCTATTCCGATACGCGATGCGACCCCCATCTCGTAGACGGCACCGAGAACTCCGCCCTCTGTGCAGTCGTGCATTGCGTGAATGAAGCCCGTCTCGAAAGCCCCCTCCGCATCATCGACGACACTCATTCTATCGAAGAAGCGGGAGGCCCTCCTGACAGTGGTTGGGCTCGCTCCGCGTCTGGCAGCCTCCTCCGCCAGGATGGCGGTCCCTTCGATTCCTGCACTCTTTGTCATCATGAGGGTGTCTCCCGCCTTTGCGCCGCCTGCCGAGACAAACGATCGCGCGATCGCGAACGCCGTAGTCATCACGATTGGCCTCTCCAGCCCCGGGGTCACCTCTGTGTGACCACCAACAATGGTGATGCCAAGCTGCTTTGCCGCGTCGGCCATCTTCGAGGTGAGCTCTTTCACAGTCCTCTCGTCCACCCTCTCCGGGAGGAGAATTACGGACTGCATGAAGCTGGCCCTATTGCCGCTAGTCGCGACGTCATTGGCACTGACCACGACGGCGTGACGTCCCACGTTCTTCGCGATGCCGGTGACGGGGTCGGAGGAGACGATTAGAAATCCGCTTCGAAGCTTCACGACGCCGAAGTCGAGCCCGACCCTTGGGGACAGAACAAGCTCCTTCGATTTCGCGCCAGTCATGGTCAGGACATACTTTCGTAGAAGTTGCGGTGGAAGCTTCCCCAGCGCGAGCTTCAAACCTTCTTGACTCGGTGAACGGGAGGATTAGGGGTTTGCGGGCGTCAGCGGTGGCTGCGCGATAGCGGTACCCCCACGGTTGGAGATGACTCGCTTGATGCTTCGGACGAGGGGGATTGAGACGATCAAGCCTATCACAGCTTGCGCGATGTTAAATGGGACCTCCGCTGTCGCTCCCGCCTGGCTGAGCACAAGCGTCTCGTAGAGGAAGTAGCCCAGCACCATCTCCGAACCCCCGAGGAGGACGGAGAGAGATAGCCACCCGACCCTCCTCTCGACGGAGAATCCGACGGCCACAATCAAGACGACGACGACCGCAGCGAGACCCAGCCAGAAGGCTGGCGGGACCTCGAAGGTCAGGGTCGGCACTGGGGTGTAATTCTGAATTCCAAGCGAAAACTGCAGAGCTCCCGAGAAGTATGTCGTACCAACCCACGCAACAATGCCTCCAACGAGCGCTCCGAGGGCGATGCTGATCAGCCTCCAGGTCTTCGTCGTGAAGCCCCCGAGCGCGCGATTGCCGAGGTATCCAACGATGAAACCCTCGCACGCCTTGATCACGAGCGTCCCCGGTGCAAACTGAGGAGCCAGAGCGAGGTCGGAAATCATGGAGCCAACTCCGCCAGCGAAGGCGCCGACGTACGGTCCCATGAGAAGCGCCGTTGTGTAGACCATCACCTCTCCGACGTTGAAGTAGCCACCGGTCGCCGCTATGTACGCGTTGATCGCCATCGTGGCGGCCGCGACGAACGCGGTAAAGACTGCCGCGCCTGCCACCCTCCTGAGGTCAGCCACGAAAACGCAGAAAATTCTGCTGAATATATAAGTCGCAGCCTATCTATAGGTCCTCATGTCGGTGAACCCCAAGAAATCAAGCGAAGCTGAATGATGATTGAGGTCCGCAGATTGTTCGTTGTGTCCTAGAAGTGTCCAACGAGTGTACCGAAGGTTAGGGCGAACTGAAGGTTGAAGATATTTCCAAAATGGAAGAAGGCGAGGGCAACCGTTGCGAGAATCGTCCCAAGGCGAATGTCCGCCCGGCCATTCATCAGCGTCGTTTTTTGAGAGCTGTTAAGCCCAGTCTGAACTTGTCCTCTGAACAGGAAACCTTCCGATACACCGATTAGGATACCGTTGTAGCGAAGACTCCTAGTAATTGGAGGCGACTGATGCCAATCAAAGGCGTACTCTTGGAAGCGAAGATGTCAGCGGGCATCGATATAACGAGCAGATCATTGCCGAACCATGTTCGCGTTCACTTCAGTCGAGTGCTGCGGCGGGAGGAGTCGTTGCCGCGCTACTGCTTTGGATCATCATGGCTAGTGTTATGTACGTCGTGGCTCGTTTGTCCGGAGGTCAAGCCGGATTCAACAAGTCATCGGTCTTGGTCGGATTCTCCACGATTCCGCTGTCATCTATTCGGCCTTACTCCTTCTTCTCTCCCAAGTGGCTCCGACACTGGCGCTGACTCAATCTCAGGGGTTCGGCTGACCTTCCCCTTCAAGGCAGTTTTCGTCGGTTGGTCAGGGCTTCTTGTCGCTTGGGGAACCTCAATCGCTTACGGAGTTGGCTTCAAACGTATGTTGGTCGCGTCGCTTGTGTTTAGCTTGTTGTTTTTCTACGGGCCTAATATCGCTTAGTTTCAAAACCGAAGATAGGGAACAGCTTTTTTCAAGGTTTCTCTTCTTGTGCGCCCTCCGTTCATGGCCGCGATGGATAACATGACCCGCGTATGGCAGCCGGAACGCGCCTCGTCAATGGGCCACAGCAGGTCCCAAGAAACGGGCAGGACTCGCTTGAATATGCAAGTGCAGCCAATCCATACGTCTTCACAGCGGAACGGTGGGGGCGACCTGTCCCTGACGAGTATGAGCTCTGCGGAGCCAGACCCAGATGACAACAATGCCGATGATAATCGGGACCCAAAGAGCGAACGCCAAGTCTGGATAGACGTCCAACGACGTCTCCGTCGCTGCCGCCACGAGGAGCACACCCACCGCGACCAGGACCTCCTTGGCGTAGACTCTGATCTCTATCCTTAGCCGCTTTTTTATCCCGGCCCAGATGAGCATAACCCCCGCCGTCACAGACACCGCATATCCTGTGAATTCTACCAAAGAGTGGGGAAGTAAGAACAGCACAGCACCGAGAATAAGGGGAGGGACAGGAGTGGGCGACAAAACCGCTAAAGCCTGGACGACTTCGCCGGAGTAGAAGAGCGAGTAGCCCAGGAAAACCGGCCCGACGAATGGGACCGCCTCGATTAGCGCGATGCGAACGTTGTTCAGGAAAATCCCAGAGAACTCATCCAGCGGCCCCTGGCCTTTTACCGACTGGACGATCTGTTGCCACTGCGTATAGCTCGACATCTGCTGTGTGGCGTCCATAGGGATGGCCATTGCCAAGAAGAAGATCGTGAGCTCGATCACTAGGACGGTGACGAAAAGTAAGAGCCTCCTTGAACCGAAGCGTCCACCGGCGAGATTTTTCTGTCGCCGTTGATGCGGTTGCTGCTGCGGTTGCTGCTGCTGCGGCTGCGGTTGTTGCTGTTCAGAGGTTCCTGCTTCCTCAGCGCTCTGGGCCATTATTCTCACACTCAAGTCTTTGGTATAATTGGATTATGGACTCAGCTTCTGTCAAATCCTCAGGACGTCGGTGGTGAGAAGTCTCGCGATCCATTCGTCTCGCGACCTGTAAGAGCAGTCAATTTCGGATATCAATCTTCCGCTGAATCACCATCCCCATCGAGGAGTTTGGCCCGATGTGCAACGATGACATCTGAGTTGCTTTCGCTCAGTAGGTAGGTCTCGAGTCTAGCTCTAACCTACCCTTTCCGTCCGTATCATCTGATTCTTGTCCACAACCCCCGGCCAAGGTGACCTTGACGTTCAAAATCCGCGCTTTGTAATTGCCTCATTCTCTTGATGGGCCATGACGATTTGGACAGCCTTTCGATAGGAGGAGCATGGTAGTGGAAGAACCGGCTGTAGTGGCGAGAATAACCACCCCGAGTGCACAATTACCCATCGTCGCGGCTCGAGCCAAGCCAACCCTGGCTCTGATTTCGCGTCGCTTGAACGCTACCTGTGGCGGATACCCTGCTTCCTCATCGGGAGCTAGAGCCGCCCCTCGAAGTCCCCTCTCACCAGCTCAACCTGGTTTTGGGTTCCCAGCTTCGAGATCTTCACGAACCCCATCTTCTCCAGCCTCCTGGCCTGCCGCCAGGCGCTCGTCCTGGGGATTGAGAAGCGTTGCCTGATCTCAGCCTCTATGGCCCTCCCTCCCTTCTCCTTCACGAAACGCAGAATCTCCTTGTCATCGAACCTGAGCGCCGCACTCACTCCGCCTCCTCCCGTTCCTCCCTTCTTCACCAAGGCAGCCGCGACCGCGACTACGGCGGCTGACCCGAGGATGGCGGCAATGCTGAGCGGGGATACCTGAGCTGTGGGGCTCGAAGCAGGAATCCCGCCCTGCGTACTGGACGTCGAGGTGATAACCCCCAACCGAGCTGTGGTCATGGTGGCTGCCGTAGACGTCGTACTCGCTTTGGTTGAGGTGAAGCCTAAGAGCGGCAGACCGTAGCTGACCTGCCAGGAGCCGGCCGAGAGCACCAAGGATGGGCTACCGTTTACCGTCGACAACGAAGTCGGAGTGCTGGAGAAGGAGAGGAGGGTGGACTCGAAGGGAAGGGTCAGTGACGTGTCGGAGAGAGAGGTAAATGACATCTGCCAGACGGTTCCCTGCTTCGTGGTCAGAGCGTCCGTGTCGTACGACAGCGAGACTTTTGTGGCTCCCAACGTATAGAGCGTGATGTTTCCTCCGTCGATCGAGTAAGATACGGGAGAGCCATCCTGATTGACTGCAAGAACGTTCCCGACCTGCTTCGCGAAGAGTGGAAGCCCTACTGACGTGACATTCTGCGGGAGGCTCAAGGTCTGGTTAACTCCGGTCGAGCCGTCGCCTGAGATTATGAGGCTCGTTGATGTCATGGTGTAGTTTGGGGCGCTACTCGCCTGTTGCGCATACGATACACCCCCCACCGACACCAGGAGCATGAGAGAGACTGCAAATATTGTGATGTATCGATCCAACTTTAACCTACTAATCCGCCTCGCTTCGGAAGGATAAGGCTTGTGAATTTCTGGTCGAGATTACAGGATGTGAGCGAGAAAGCCCACAGGCTTCAGCGGTGGGATGAATCGCATCGGGGCTTGAATACAAAAATGGCATATGATAACGTGGAACTACACGTAGGGCAGGACATGCCCGAACTCAAGCCTGTCGAGACTGGGCCTCTACCGCCCCGGACAACTGGGGTCGCAAGCCTGGTCATTGAAGCAGGAACTATACGCGGCGAGAATAGATGCTCACCGCTGGAAGCCCACGAGTTCAGTCGTGGGAGGATGTCACAGGATGCACCCTGAATAGTCTCTGGCTCGGAGATGAGAAAATAAGAAGGGTTGAGGGTCGGGATGACCCTCCTACCGCTGTCTTTCCTAGCAGAGTCGATTACGGGTGATGCGTGCTGCTCGCGATCTCTTGCATGACCTGATGCATCAGCTGAACGGCCTGCTGCACCTGCTGCTCGCCTGTCTTGAAGTTCCCGGATAGGAACGACTGTATCGCCCCATCGAGAAGTGACTTCGCCTGTGAGAGCTGCGATTGAACCTCCTGGCTGACAGAGGAAGTCAGGTTGGCTTTCTGGGCCTTCTCCTGCAACTGCGCTAGCCTGGGCTCAATTTCTTTCTGAATGTATTGGGCATAGACCGCGCCCCTGATTCCTTGAGCAACCTGCTGCATTAGCTGCATCGCCTGACGTGCGTCGTGCATTCCAGTGTCGAAGTCGCCTGACTGGAAGGCCTGAACCGCAGCGTCGAGAAGGGACTGCGCCTGCGTGAGTTGCTGCTGGTATTGCTGCTGGGTTGCGGAGGAGTTCATCTTGGCGACCTCCTGCTGGAGTTTCGCAAGCTGCTTCTCCGCGTAATTCTGGATGTAGGCGATTGCTTCCTGGGCTCTCCGGGCTTTGGCGATCTGGCTGATGTCAGCGTAGACGGCTGAAATATGCTTCTGGGCATCCTTGAAGAGGCTGATGACGCTCGTCGCGTTCACGTTGTCCGACTTGAGCAGCGTCGCTGCTTGGTCCAAGTCCGACTTGGCCGTTCCAAGGTTGCTCTGACCGTCAGAGCAAGCGCTCGTCGTTGCGCTAGTTGTGGTTGTGGTAGTTGTGGTAGTCGTCGTTGCTCCACTTGTCGTGCTGCTCTGAGCGCTGCAGATCTTGGTCAACATCGTCTGGAGCTGGTCGGCTCTTGCTTCCGCGTGCTGGACTTCCTTCCTCAAGTAAGCGAGCTGGTCGGCCTTTCGGTCGTCAGTTCGGTGGTCGGATGGTCCTGCTAGAGCGTACTGGACGTACTCCGCGGCGCCCCTGTAGTAACGCATCGCGCCCATCGCATCTTTGATTGCGAGGGTGGCGTTTGTGCTAACCTCGCTCTGCGCCTTTGAGAGCAGAGGGTCGCCCAAACTGATGAGGGACTCCGCCTTGGTCGTGTTGACTTGGTGCTGCTTTGCTATTCCTAAGAGCTGCTCAGTGTAGCTGTGGGCTGCCTGTGCGACTTGGATGATTATAGTCGCCTTGTCCGTTTGGCTTGGTTCGTTCGACTGTGCGAAGACAGGTACGAGACCGAGGAGCAGTAGTGACATTACCGCTGCGCCCGCGATCCTGCTGTGTCTTTTCGACATCATACCCATCGTATCGCGGGCAGTTTGTAAAAGGAACCCGTTGTGGAACGGGCGTTCCACGTTCTTGGGGCGTCCGTCTGAAGCGGAATATGGGCTACGAGCTTGATTCGAGAACTAGGCCAGAAATCTGCTTGACCAGCGAAGGCCCGACACCTGGAGCACCCGGCCCCCAAATGAGCGAATGGAAGAAGAGGCCGGGCTCAAGCTGAGCTCCGAAGCCGGCGTGTCCATTCTACCAGACTGGTGAGCAGCTCTCGAAGGATTCCTCGAAACTCCAGGTTAGTCAGTTTCATGTTGGCGTCGAAGTGCTGCTGCGCCCTCGCCAAGAGCAGCTGGGGGGAGTTGATCGGATACATGTTCAGGTCCACCATTATCTGCCTCAGGTGTAGCTGGGCTCTCGCCCCGCCCCTCGGGGAGGTGGAAGCGCTCATGATCGCCGCGGGCTTGCCATCCCACGAGTTGTCCTTCTCGGGCCTGTTTCCCCATTCGATCGCGTTCTTCAGCGCAGCGGAGATGGAGTAGTTGTGTTCGGGGGTGGCGAAGAGTATCGCGTCGGCACGTCTGACCTTTTCCTTGAACCTTCTGATCGGGGCTGGAATCTCCACCTCCAAGTCCTGGTTGAAGAGAGGAAAGGCGGAGACGTCGTGCACGTCAAGAGCCGCGCCTTCAGGTAGCAATTCCTTCGCCGCCTCGAGGAGGGGCGGTGTTATACGACCTCCTGCGACCGCTGCCAGATATCCCTAGTATCCTGATGATCGGTTTCTCTTCCTTTCGTGTCGCCTGGAGGGCGCGAGTCGGGAGCGCTGGCATTATGTTACCTGATAACAGATGGGAATTTTATAAGTACTAGCTGACGCCACTGCACCAGGTCATTCGTGTCTTTCTCTCGTCAGGAGCCTGTCTGCAGGCCCGAAATCTGCGCACTAATCCGCGGGATAAAGAAGGCGGGTTCCCCCTGGCATCTGATTGTGGCCGCGTACCTGCTTGACGGGCCCAGACGATTCAACGAGATCCTCCAGATGGGGAGGGGCGATTCGCTTAACTCTCGCACGCTCTCGAGGGCGCTCAAGCAGCTCGTTGGTGATGGGTTCGTCAGACGCGGGATACTCACCACCCAGCCGTTCGCCGTCGAGTACTCGCTCACGTCGCTGGGAGAGAAGCTGCGCAAGCTCCTCGAAGCCTACAGAGAGCTTGATGAGCTTGTCGTCGTGAGGGAGTGAAAACCTCTCCTAAGACCCAGTCCCAGGCTTTCGATTTGGCAGCCCGGCTTGGCGTTCTCTGCTTTTGCCCGGCCTCCGTGATGAGGACGGCAGATGCCTCCCCGGATAGGTATGCAGGGCGACGACTTCAGTCGTGCGTTTGAACTCTTTTCTTGACCCGTTCGTTCAACCACACTTCATAAGAACTGGTCGGCATCTCGACCTCTGGCTTGACCGAAGTGGGTTTCACACGTTGACGCCCCAGCCACTCTTCATAAGTGCTCTGGGGCAGTTGTCCTTCCTTTCTCTTTGCTCGTGAAGCCTCCTCCATTGCTGTGGTCGTTTTCTTGATGACCTCATGTTTTCATTAAGGGTCTGCCTAATAACCATGACAGTCGGACGGAACCGCAAGGAATCCAAAGTGAATCCTCCTAAAAATACCCTCGGGATGCTGAGCCGACCCAGAAATAGCGAACATGAGGCCAGCATGCGCCTGCTATGGGCATTGAGACCGTGTTTAACACCGAACCTTGGACTTTGCCAAACTCGCGGGCTCAATCGCGTGAAACAAACAGCTCGACGTAAGAAGGGGTTTGGAGTATACTCCCTGAGTCGTTGCGCCAAAACCTTCAGGATTTATAGTCGGATGACTGATCACAACCGTGGATAAGGCCACTATTGTAACGTACCCTGACGAATTCGCGAAGAATGAGATCACAGAGTTAGCCAAGGCCGCGGGTTACTCGGTGGAAGCCTTGATCACTCAGAAGCTGGTTGTGAAATCCGAGTACGGAGTCGGCGTGGGCAAGGCACAAGAGCTCAAGGAGATCGTAAGCCAGAACGGCTCGAAGACGCTCATCATCGACGAGGAACTCACATCTTCCCAAGCCAACAACCTCGCGAAGGCAACACACGTGGAAATTGTCGACCGAGACAGACTGATTCTCAATATCTTTGCGAAGAGGGCGGTTACCACTGAAGCCAAGCTGCAGGTTCAGCTCGCAGAACTTCGATACGAGATGCCGCGTGCGAGGGATGCGGTACGCTACTCAGTCAAGGGAGAAAGGGCTGGATTCTCTGGGTTGGGGGAGTCGGCTGTCGACGTCAAGTTTAGAGCCTTGAAGCGTCGGATGACAACGATCAGAGAGAAGCTCAAGAGAGCCGAGTCGTACAGGACGCTTCAGAGGACCGAACGGAGAAAGCTCAACATGCCGTTCGTCTCTCTCGCGGGCTACACCAGCAGTGGAAAGACTACGCTCTTCAACAGGCTGGCTGCTGAATCGAAGGAAGAGTCTCCGAAACTGTTCACCACACTGACCACGACGACGAGAGCCATAACCCTTGGGGATTCGAGAAGAAAAGTCATGCTCTCTGATACAGTGGGGTTTGTCTCGAGGCTTCCGACGTACATGGTCGAGTCGTTCAAGTCAACTCTGGAGGAGCTTACTTACGCGGACCTCATTCTCTTGCTCCTCGATGCGAGCGAGAGCGAACAAGCCCTATGGATAAAGCTCACCAGTTGTCGGGACACGCTCAACGAACTCAAAGTCGATCCCAAGAAGATCTTGGTGGTCCTCAACAAGATTGACCTTGTGAAGGAGCTAGGCTCAAGGCGCTTCGAGGAGGAGAACCTCTTCAAGGGCCTCTCCATCATCAAAATCTCCGCGGTCCGAGGGGATGGGCTGCACCAGCTCAGGAATCATATCTCGAACGCGATTTTTACCTGAGATCAGGCACCATGGTTGGTGTGATCCTTGACTAAAGGTAGTCTCATTGAGCGAAAAGTTGGCGACCTCGGGGAGTCAGGTAGTGTGGTTGCCTCCCCCGATGGGTGACGATGTGCAATTCTCTGGATATGTCTCCCCGGTGTCTTCTGGACTGCCGATTCAGTCCGGCCTTTGAAGGCGGGGTATTACACTGCTCCCCAAAATGGAATGAGAATCAGAATTCAGGATTCATAAATCAAATATTTAGAGCGGGCCCGCTATTTTCGAAAGGGTCGAGAGAAGATGCAAGAACCTGACTCGGTCCAGCTTCCAAAGATTGAGGATTTTTATGACCTGAGCTACGAGAGCGGCGAGATTCATCTTCGAGGGGTAAAGGGAAGAGCCTTCATGCTGCCGACCAAGGCGTGGGCCACGCTACGAACGTCACTTTCCCGCCTATTCAAAGAGAACGCCATACAGTTCATGTCGCACGCGGGCTATGCCGTTGGAATATCATTCGTAGAGCAGACTCAGAAACTCGAGGGAAAGCCGAAGAAATTGCTGAGGATTCTGTTATCGATAGCCAAAACATCTGGTTGGGGGCATTTCTCTGTCGAGGGTGATGCAGATAATGGTACGCAACTCACCGTAATCGCAAAGAATTGCTCATTCTGCCATAACGAGTCGTCTACAGAGTCGCCCGTGTGCTACTTTCTTGTAGGTTTCGTGAACGGTCTGGTCGATTACCTGTATGGCAAGCCCCACACGGCTGCCGAAACTAGATGCGGCGGCATGGGAGGGGAGATGTGCGAGATAAAGGTCAGGGAACTCCGCCCGGCGACCGCAGGAGAAGCTCGGGAGGGTGGCGAACGAGAGTGAGCAGGCACTGAACTCTTTGACGACTCCCCGGCCTCCCCGCCACCAATCCTTAATAGGGAGGCGACGTAATTGGGACTTGAAGGTTTTGTACCATGGGCGATAAGTATCTATGGAAGAATGACGATCAGTTGAACCATGTAGCACAGGTGAGGTATGCACACGGTGACGAACTAACCGACCTACCGGGTGTAACTGGGATCGGAATGGGAAAGGACCACATCATAGTGTACGTGTCAAGTGAGTCGGTCGAGGTGCCAAAACAGATAGACGACGTGCCGATTGTCAAGATACGTAGATGACGGATCAGGTTCTTTCACTACTCTCCCGTCGAGTCGACCCGAAGGCTCTGAGTTCTAATCCCCAACCCGCCACACGGCCTAAGAAAACGGCACTGCAGCTTCTGTCGCCGTCGGCTTAGATTTGAAATAGGCCCCTTGTCTTTCTCCTCGCCAGGAAATAGAGAAGAACGAGGTTCACCACCAGCGCGGGGAGAGCCCCTACCGACCCCAATACAAGCGCGGGGACGCTCGTGGTTATGCCCACCAAGACTATCCCGACGCTCAGCTTCCACCCCCAGCTGGCAACGCGCAGTACGGCAACCGCAGCGACTACGAGAATCAGGCCCTCGACCGTGATGGGGTCGCCCAGGGCGTTTGCCAAGTTCTGCAGGTTGACGTCGGTCCCGCTGAACGAGACGAGCCCGCCACCCCCGAATAGTAGATGAACCACACCGCCAATCAGAGCGAATCCCCTTGGAGAAGGAGGACGACGGCCACGATAGTGAGGCTTCTCGGCCTGTTCTGCACGGGCTGCCTCTGCTGCATGCGTCGGGTGCGGCTACTGGAGATAAATCTAGAAGGGGGGACTTATCGGCACCCTTAAATTCCAAGGCAGAGGAGTTTTACAAGTTGAAACCTGGTCTCATGGCTGCTGGAGCATTCTTGCTAGCTCTTGGGGTAACGTTGATTCCAGCGGGTGCATCCCTAGTTGTTTCTTTTGGACTCGCCCAGAATTTCAACAATACCTCGCTACTGACAACGATCGGAGTAGTCCTCGCCTTTGTCGGCGCGGGGCTTCTCCCATACGGCGTAGGCGCAAAACCGAAAGAAGGAAACCCGATGCCCTCTCAGTAGACGGATGAGAGAGCCTTGCCGACCACGTAGAGAATGGCCGCTGCTAGACCGCCGATTGCTGCCGACCTAAGACCGCCCCTCCAGCTCAAATGCGCAAGTCCGATGAGTTTGGTTGCACCGAGCACAAAGAGGGCCAAGAGGGAGAGGGTAGCCGAAAGCACGAGGGCCGTGAGGTGGCCAAGCGAAAAGAGGTAGGGGAAGAGGGGCACCAGCGCGAAGAGCAGGAAGGCGCCTCCAGCTGACGCCGAGCGAGCCAGGGGGTGCGAGGCAAGCTCCTCCACGTCAAGGTGCAGCTCGTGCGTGAGCTGAGCCCTGAGCCACATCTCCTTGTTCCTGACGAGCCCGGCCATGATTACGTCTACTTCCTGCTGTTTGTACCCCTCCTTCTTCAGAAGTTCTTCAAGCTCCTTCCTCTCTTCTTCGGGCTCGGTCTCTATCTCCATCCGCTCTCGGTCAATGTCGATCTTCAGTGAGTCAAGTTCGGACCTCTGGGAGAGGTAGCTGCTGAAGAAAATCGAGATTGCACCCGCAAATGCGAAAGCCAGGCCAGCAAAGAGGATTGTTCGAAAATCGGCGCCCACCCCATTCAGGCCGGCGGTCGCGGCGACTTCTTCCATCACCCCGTCGCTCCCGCCGAGTACAATCCTGTCGACGATGCGCCTCGCCCGCAGGTGCGGGTGCTTCTCTTCGATTACCGTAGCCAAAGACGAATCGCCACCTAAAATC
This sequence comes from Nitrososphaerota archaeon, assembly GCA_005877225.1. Classification (GTDB taxonomy): domain Archaea; phylum Thermoproteota; class Nitrososphaeria; order Nitrososphaerales; family Gagatemarchaeaceae; genus TA-13. Next base: position 973 of record VBPK01000168.1, on the reverse strand, counting down.
GGGGTCCGTATATAGGGATGAAATGCTGATGAAGGAGGATACACCCTCATTTCGTGGTTTACATTCGAAATCACCCGCCTCTTCGACTTCACGTAAACATGATAAGAATGAATCATGTAAAAGCGTAAGTTTATACCCTTACTTTTCGTAGTAGGGGGCGCTATGACCCTCGACGAGAAGGTTCGATACGGGATGCTAGCCCTTTCGGGCGCGAGTGTTGTTTTCGCGTCTTTAGGACTGCACATCGGCCCCCTGGAAATCAGCGGGGGATTCGGCGTAGGCTAGGCCTTTTTTTCTAGCCGCTTCCTTTTTTCTAGCCGCTGTGTTCTCTTATCTTCAGTATCAGATTGTCGAATCTAGATGCTAATTCTGGACTGTTGAACATCCATCTCTTCTCGCCTTGATCGTAAAGCTGGGAACAAACTGTGAAACTTAGGGCGTTCGTGATATCCATAACGTAGTATGTGGCTCGTTCTCTGACCGGCGCTATTATGTTCTCCAGGAACTGGAACGCCTCGGTTATCGTGTCTACGGGGAAGGCAAACTCGGCGAAGTAGTGCTTCCCGCAAGCCTCTCCCCACAGGAAGGGCACTCCATTAGTCTTCGCCATCAACTCCATCCTTTCATATTCGCTAATGTTCGCTACGAGAAGGTCAACTGCCAGGTACCTGTGCTTTCTGTGTAAAGCCTTCTCTAACTTGTAGTCGTACCGCGTTCCCATCCAATTCACCCTGTACGACTTTATCAGATGATTCTTGAGAACATGAGAGGCGTAGTGCCACGAAAGTTTCTTGTAGCCAATCTTGAGCTTCTCAGAGATCTCTACCAGTGACTGATTCGCATCAATTTGCAGCTCCTTGATTATCAGCAGGTCTGTGTAATCGAATCTTGTCCGCTGGGATGGGAAGTAGTCAGCCCCCGTGTTGCCTAAGCTTGTACCTGAGGACCAGTCGAAGTCCCACCTGCCCGTGTC
>VBPK01000117.1 GCA_005877225.1 Nitrososphaerota archaeon | reverse complement strand
CAGCGCGACCGCGACCGTCACCAGCGTGAGGATGAAGTCGTTCTTCGGTCCCACCATGACGATGAGGGCAGCCACAATGGAAACCGAGGAGATTGCGTTCGTGAGCGACATCAAGGGTGTGTGGAGAAGGCGAGAAACGTGCCTGATGAGTTCCGTCCCGAGGAAGGTGGCCATCAGGAAGATCAGGAGGTTCACGACGACGTCAGCCTGGGAGACCTCTACCACTAGCGTCTCCCCTGCTCGAGTGCAAGCTTCGTCGGGGGGTGCATAACCTCGCCGCCCTGAATCACGAGCGGTCCTCTGATCAATTCATCCTTCAGGTCAAGGGTCAAGCTGCCGTTCTTGACCATTGTCAGGAGGAATGAGGTTATGTTTCTTGAGTAGAGCTGGCTCGCTTGCGGCGCCATCGTCGAAGGGAGGTTCAGGGGTCCGTGGATGGTCACTCCGTGCTTGACGACGGTTTTCCCGGGCTCAGTCAGGGCGCAGTTGCCGCCCTGCTCCGCCGCCAAATCTACCACGACCGACCCTGGCCGCATCCCCCTGATGGCCTCCCCTGAGATCAGCTGAGGGGCGCGTTGCCCCGGGACCAGAGCGGTTGTGATCACCACGTCTGAAGCCTGCGCGCGCTCGGCCAAGAATCTCTGCTGTTTCATGTAAAACTCTTCGGATTGAGCCTTTGCATACCCTCCCGCGTCCTGCGCTTCCTTTGTCTCGACGGGCAGTTCGACGAACCTGGCGCCAAGACTAGCGACCTGCTCTTTCACAGCGGGACGCACGTCGTACGCTTCCACGATAGCTCCGAGTCTCCTGGCCGCGGCGATCGCTTGGAGCCCCGCGACACCGGCGCCAACCACAAACACCTTCGCCGCGGGGATGGTTCCGGCGGCTGTCATCAGAAGAGGGAAGAGCCTGGGAAGGGAGTCTGCGGCGATGAGGACTGCCTTGTATCCCGCCAGGGTGGCCTGGGAGGAGAGGGCATCCATCGACTGCGCTCGGCTTATCCTCGGCATAAGTTCCATCGCAAAGACAGTTGTTCGGCGGGCCGTCAGCTTCTGAACGGTCTCGATATTCGCCAAGGGATAGAGGAAGGAGATCAGGGTAGAGCCCTCCTTGAGGAGTCCCGCCTCCGAGGGGGTCGGTGGCATTACCTTGAGAACGAGATCCGCTCCTCCGTAGAGGGACCTCGCGTCATCGGAGATCCTCGCCCCCTTCTCCACGTAGGCAGAGTCGGGATAGCCTGCCGCGTCCCCGGCCCCTCGCTCCATCGTTATTTGCAGTCCGCCCAGTTTCGAGATGTTCTCGGGCACGAGCGAAACTCGCTTTTCGCCCGGAGTCGTCTCCCGCGGTATTCCGGCGATCAATAGCCGACCTCCCTTCACGTGACGGGTTTAACGTTTGCTTGCTGAATGAATGAAAGGATGGTCTCCGTCAAAGCGTGCGGAGGCGAGCCTTGATCGTCATCCGGGTCGGTCAACAGGAAACTATCAAGAACACTCAGTCTGACCTACTAAGTCCAAGTTTACTACCGTCTTTATATAATGGAGCGATAGCATAATTGTTGGAGGATAAAAAATGAGCAACACAATTAGTTCGTCGAGGGCTGCGGCTCTCCAGGGGATTCTTCGCCGCTGTCCGAGGTGCGGGAAGGCATCCCTCGTCCAAGATGAGGAGAGCGGGGAACTAATATGCAGTAACTGCGGATTCGTCCTCAAGGAGAAGATTGAGGAGGAGGGCCCAGAATGGAGAAACTCATCCAGGGACGAAGGGGGAGAAGACAAGAGCAGGACAGGATTGCCGACCTCGATTGCCTCTCACGACATGGGCCTCGCCACGATAATAGGACGCGACGATAGGGATGCGATGGGCAAGTCAATCACGGGTTCGATGAGAAGCACGGTGGACAGGCTTAGGATCTGGGATAACAGGAGCCAGGTGAATCAATCTCAAGACAGGAACCTCCGACAGGCGTTCAGGGAGCTGGACAGGCTCGCGGACAAGCTCACGGTCTCCGAAGCGGTCAAGGAGAGGGGGGCTTACATCTACAGAAAGGCGCTCGAGAGAGGGCTGATCAGGGGGAGGTCGATCTCCTCACTCATCGCAGCCTCACTCTATGCCGCGTTCAGAGACACGGATACCCCGAGGAGCCTGAAGGACGTCGCCGCCGTCACCCTCCTCAGAAAGAAGGACCTTGCGAGAGACTACAGGATGCTTCTCAGAGAATTGGATGTGAGGATGCCGGTAAGCGACCCGGCAAAGAATGTCGCGAGGATCGCCTCCGCGGTCGGACTATCCGAGAAGACAAGGCGTAGGGCGATTGACATTCTCAGGACGGCCGAGGAAAAGGAGCTCTCCGCAGGGAAGGACCCTGTGGGACTGGCAGCAAGCGCACTGTACATCGCGAGCACGCTCGAAGGTGACGGGAAGACCCAGAAGGAGATCGCGAAGTCGGCGGGAGTCACGGAGGTCACCATACGCAACAGGTACAAGGGCCTCGTCCAGGCGCTCGGTCTTCTACCCGAACAAGAGGTGAAGACACCTGCTCAGCAGTGAGCCGGGAACCAGGGTCCTGGAAGATTCCTCGTACGAATGCGTAAGGTGTGGAACGAGGACGACCGCTAAGGAGCTCTCGAAGCTGCCCAATGCCCGGTGTATCTGTGGATACACGGTCTTCAGAAAGGGCGCACGGGTGGTCGGGAGACAGCTAAGCGCTGTCTAGGCAGTCCTCTAGATTCCGGCCAACGTCACGGCTCCTTTACGGTCAAGTCGACGGCAATCTCAGCTATATCCGAGCCGTATTCCCCGACCCGTCTGATGCTCTCCAGAATCAGCTTGATCGAGCCGAAGGTATCCGGGTCTGTCTTCAGGGCCAGCAGCTCTCCGCTAATCTTCTCGTCGAGTTCCTTCACCCTCCTCGTGAGGCCGATCGCTTCGTTCGCGAGCTTTCGGTCCAGGCGGAGCAGTGAGCTAACCGAGTCTCCGAACGCCTTCAGGGAGAGGTCGCTCATCTTCTCGACCTCCTTCATCGCCTTCTCGGCCGCGCCTTCCCGAACGCCCGAGACCAGCCCTGCCACGGCCGCGGCGTGATCACCCACTCTCTCCACACTCTTCACCGCGAGTCTGTAGCCGAGGCAGTCCCTCGCCGAGGTCAGCCCGATGTCCTCGATTATCGACCGGTTCCTCACCGCCAGGTTGAGTTGTCTCAGTATGAAGTGGTAGAACCTATCGACCTCGTCATCTCTGGCGACGACCTCTCCCGCCAGCTCATCGTCGCCGGCACGCAGAGCCGCCACCGCATCCTTCACCATCCCGGACACGACGATCGACATTCTCTCGAGGGCCTTCTTGAGGGGGAGGTCCGCATAGCCCGAGAGGCACTGGGTCGTCATCCCGTTGGCGTTCTCTTCGATGATCTCGATCCCTACAAGCTTCCTTCTTATCGCCTCCCTCATGTACGACCGGAGCCCCGGGTCGTACTTCGGTGAGCGGAGCCTGACGATGTCGTATCCTGCGAGGTAGTAAGAGATGAACAGGCGGAGGGCCGCATCCTTGTCCATCTCCTGAGTGATTTCGATCGTCGCCTCACTCTTCTCCGCCTCGGCCAACTCCCGCTTCGGGACGATTAGAAGCGACATGTCCGCCTGGGGGAGGACCTGAACCGAATCCTTCGCCTTCAGCCCTACGTCCTTAACCCACGATTTCGGGAGGGACACGACGAAGCTGTTGCCCCCAGTAACCTGTACCCTCCTTATCTCCAACACAGTTAGGCGTCTATAGGGCCTCTATATATCCTGTCTTTCACAATAGATTCCTTCGGACAGCGATATATCTTCTGGAATTCCGCCGAACCCTCGAGAAAACAAGATGAAAGTTCAAGAACTGAATGGAGTGAGTCAGACTGCCACGGCGGTTTATGGTCCGACAAGGGTTGAGGGGAGAAGGTAGGCGTCGACAGAGCAATGGGACTAAAAGAATGGATAATTCCGCAGGATAGAGCCTTCTTCGACATTCTGGAGAAGGAATCCGAGAATGTTGCGGTAGGTGCGCAGAAGCTGGAGGAGGCGATAGGCGAGTTCGACAGGATGGACGAAAGACGGAAGGAGTTGAAAGACATCGAACATGTCGGAGATGACATCGTACATCAGATATACGACAAAGTGAACAGGAGCTTCATTACTCCCATAGACCAACAAGACATAATAAAACTCGCCACGCTTTACGACGATGTCCTAGACTTCATCTACGCTGTGATGAACAGGATCGTGCTCTATGAGGTCAGGGAGTCGACCCCGACTATGTTGAAGCTGGCTCAGTTGGTTAGCCGCTCCGTTGACGAAATTCACGCCGCTTTCATCTCTATGCGTAGGGTTGACGAAGATGAGATAGACAAACGATGCAGAGAGATCGACAGCCTAGAGAACGAAGCAGACGTCCTGTTGAATGATGCTGTGGCCGAACTCTTCAAGGGGAAGGACGTGATTCAAATCATGAAGCTGAAGGAGATATATGAGTATCTGGAAACCGCGACAGATAAGTGTGAAGATGTGAGCCTCGTTCTTCGCGATGTCGTTATGACGCGCAGCTAGGGAGTTCAACAATTGATCACGCCGCTGATAGTCGGCATCATAGCGATAGCGTACTTTTTTGACTTCTTCAACGGTTTCCACGACGCTGCCAACTCAATATCGACTGTGGTGTCGACGAGAGTGCTCGCGCCCCTTGCCGCAGTCTCGCTTGCAGCTCTCTTCAACTTCGTCGCATTCCTCGTATTTGGGGTTGCAGTGGCCAAGACGATAGGTGCAGGCCTAATCAAGCCGGGGGTAGTTGATCAAAATGTCGTACTCGCTGCGCTTGTCGGGGCGATTATCTGGGACATCATCACGTGGCTTCTGGGGCTGCCGACCAGTTCGTCGCATGCCCTGATCGGAGGCCTCGTGGGAGCTGGGGTGACCAAGGCCGGGCTCGGGGCCCTCCTCTTCTCCAGCCTGAACGTGACCGTGACTTTCATGGTTGTTTCGCCTTTAATCGGTTTTGCCGTTGCATTCGCAATCATGGCAGCGATGATAAGACTCTTCTTCAGGAAGTCGGCTCACGGGGTAAACCGCTACTTCAGGAGACTGCAACTCGTCTCCTCTAGCCTTGTGAGTCTCAGTCATGGCACCAACGACGCCCAGAAGACCATGGGAGTGGTAACCGCTCTACTCGTCTCCACCGGCAACCTCTCGAGCTTCGTGGTACCCCTGTGGGTTGTCTTGATGGCTCATTCGGCGATTGCTCTGGGCACCCTCTTTGGAGGGTGGAGGATTGTTAAGACACTCGGATTCAAGCTGACAAAGATGGACCCTGTACACGGATTCTCTGTCGAGACTTCGGCGGCTTCTGTGATAATAGGTTCCTCTTTGTTGGGGATACCCGTTAGCACGACCCATTGCGTTAGCGGTTCCGTGTTGGGATCTGGGGCTACATTGGGTGTATCGGCTGTCAAGTGGGGCGTCGCAAGAAGAATAGTCTGGGCCTGGCTCCTTACGATTCCAGCATCTGCAATCATCGCATGGCTGACATACACGGTCATTATGCTGTTTGTCTAGAAGCGAACGGAGGCGAAGTTCTGATTCTCTGTAATCTTGACGCCCTTGCTCTGCAGCTCCGAGTGAAGCTTCTGCACCAACTTCGTGTTCAGGGCCACCTCGGGGGGGACCACCCCGATCCCGTGCACTTCGCCCCTTCCGACCATCCTCGTCACAATCGAACATGTGAACCCAGTCGTCTTCCCCATTGAGGTAACCTTCTTCTTCCTGTCATAGAAGTCTATCATCTCGTAGGTTATGCTTGCCCTAGCCGGCCCCTTCCTTCCGACGACTTCTACACGCATCACAGTCACATCCTCCGGGGGTCCCGAGCTGAGGACCTTCGAGAGA
>VBPK01000116.1 GCA_005877225.1 Nitrososphaerota archaeon | reverse complement strand
CTCAAGTCCCGCGGCGTCGAGGTGACCTCGATCAGGAACATCGTCTAATTAATTCAAAATTACTAGTCCTTCAGCGTCAAGAAGTACCCGGATCTTGTCGAAGACACGAGGGAAGAGGCGAAGGCCTTCGCCGCGCGAACGGAAGAGGCAAAGAAAGGAATCGCGTTCCCTTAACCGCGCCTCTGGCTCGCGTCGCCCCCCCTACGTGGAGGTTTCCAAATCCAGCCACCCCTCTCGCAGGGTCCGAAACGAGTGGCTCGTTCGCCTAAGGCTGGGAACTTTGCGATCAACGTTCTCGGACGGATGGATGGATTCCGCATCCACAGTTATTTTTAATACGTGAGGATAATCACCACACATGATGAAATTTGTGCATACGATTATAAACGCCCATAGGTTTAGGTTGGGGTGAAGATGCAGATTTGAGCAAGAGAGGTGCGAGTCGTGATCTTGAGCTTGCGAGAGCCCTGATACAGGAAGAGCGGCTTCGCATGGTGAGGATCCTCCAGAGGGGGAAGAAGAACATAAGCGAACTCGCCGGCGAGACAAAACTGGACAGGGCGACGGTCTCGTATCACCTAGCAGTTCTGGAGAAGAACGGGATAGTCGCCTCCCGATACGAGATGCTGAGGGAGCCACGCTCCAAGGGGAAGATCGGCAGATACTACGAGGTTAACAAGGGCACCCTCGCGAAGGCATTCCAGGCCCTTGACAGGCTGAGAGAAGAGATAGAGCCGGAACTCAGCCCCTGATCCCCCGGATGATCTTGTAAGCCTCGTACAGGATTGACAGTATGGTCAGAGTACCCTGAACCTTCCCCGCGATCCTCGCGGCCCTTCGCGTTGCCTTCGCCTTGAAGTCCCGGGAGAAGTCGCGCGTCACCTCTTCCTCGTCGGTCTGTAACACGGGTTCCGACCACTTGCCATCGCCTAGGTATCTCGTTACTATTGAGAGCGAGTTGACTTTGAACCTCTTGGAGTCGACGTAATCGATCTCGGGGTTCTCGATGTACACCTGATAGGTGCCCACCCCGAAGAGGCTGAGGAATTCCTCGAGGGTCTTGATCTCGATCCTCCGAAGCACTCTTCCCGAGTCTTTCCAGAGATAAAGGACAGGGCTTGTCGTGGACCTTATCCCCCCGTTTTCCAGGAGCGCGGCGACGATGTCGCCCACCAACACGGGCCTTCTAATAGTCAACATATGATAATGCATAGAACCCCTTTAAGCATCTTTCTCGAAATCGGAATCCGACTATCCTGTTCGAAAGGTTAGAACGACCGATCTCGACGCAAAGGGGAGTCGCCGGTCGTGGAAGTGGATGCGCCGGGTAGGGCGGGGCCGCACTACGGCGAAAAACCGAGAAAATGGAATGAGAATTCACGAATCTTAAGGAAGGGGTCACCAATAACTCTCGGACCGGGTAAAATGGGAGAGGCCCTTAAGCACATCATTCAGAGAGCCCTGGGCCGGTGTGACGATAATTCGGGAAGGAAAGAATTCGGTGACGGGCCGGTTAGTCCGAATTGGGCCTTGCGTGTCACGGCACGCGTCAGTTTTGGGGCGCCCCATGTGAGAGGGGAGTTGATCGCACTCATCTTCACCCACGTCCCAGTTACTTGGCCATCTTCGCGCTTCTGGCGACCCGGGTGAGTCCGTCAGGCGCGCACTGACCCGCCAAATTCCTCGGGACATGGATTTGAACTCCCAAAGGTTAAAATGCAGAACGGACCAAAAATCAAAGAATGCCTCGAGGATTCAAGCTTCTCATCGCTCTTGGCCTCCTGGGATTTGTGCTACTTTCGCCGGTTGCCACCGTCTTCGCCGCCGACGACACGAACTCGGGGAACCTCACCCCAATTCCGACCCTGACCCCGGAGCAGGTCGCTTCGGCCCTCACGGCGCTCGGTCAGGGCACGAACGATTCGAGCATCCAGCAACTGCTGCAGCAATTGAATTCTCAGGTGAGCAGCGGAAATAACGCGGCAGCATCCTCAACGATCTTGCAGCTCAAGGCTGATTCCAACAATCCGAACATGTCTGCATCGATGAAGGCACTCCTGCAGAGCATCAGCGAAGGAAAGAACGGCCTCACGGTCGACCCTCAACTCCTCTCCGCGCTCCTGGGAGCGAACAGCCCGACCCCGAACGGTGTCCCCTCGAACCTCCGCAACGAAAGCCCGTCGCGGATCCCCGTCGACCTGAATACCTTGGCGAACCTTCTGCAGTATGTCGACCCCACGTTAGCTAGCACTCTCCTCGGGGAGGCTGGACAGCCGACGCAGGCTGTACAGGGGCAGAAAGGCATCCCCTCTATCACTCCGCCGGGGATCAACCTGAACAAGCTTGGCCTTCCGGCGATATCGACACCGACCTTCGGTTCGGTGGGTGGCGGCGTCTCCCTGCCGGCATTGAACCCGGCCGATTTCGTGTTTCCTCTTCTGGTTGCCGCCGCGATCATCGGAGTCTTCCTCTCGCGGAACAGATTCGGAAGACTTCTCGGCTCGCAGAAAGTTCCGGCCGCGGGTGAAGTTGGAGAGCTCGAGCCAGACCTCGGCCTCGTCCCGAACACCCCGAAGGAGAGGATCATCGCCATCTTCCGCAAGTCGGTCAGGCTGATGAGGGGGAGGGGCGTCCCGAAGTTCAGGCACGAGACGCACAGGGAGTTCTCTTCGAAGTGTTCTGAAAGGGCGGAGGGCGAACACATAGGGACCATCTCGTCCCTCTACGAGAAGGCGGTCTTCTCCGGGACGGAGGTAACCCCGAGCGACGCAACCCTGGCGGAGCGCGAAGGGGAGTCGGTAGAGAAGACCCCTTGAAGCTTCGGTCCTTCATCTACGTCATGGGTTTCGTCGCGCTTATCGCAGTAATCTACTCTCCCTCGACAATCGGGGTAGAGGCGGGGAGCGGCATCGGAACGACAAGCCCGAGCGAGACGTCTCAGGGAGGCGCCTCGCAGTTCCTCTCCTCCCTGAAGCAGTCGGGTTACCACGTCGTCCTGGTGAACGACACCCAGACGGAGCAGCGCCTCCTCTTAAACGGGAAATCGGTCTTCATGCTGCTCGGGGCGGACCTCCAGCTAAGCCAGGGGGAGTTGCAGTCGATCAGGGCCCGCTATCAGGGCGGCCAACTCTCGATCCTGCTCGCGGAGGGCAACACGACAAACGCGGCTTTCCTCGGCACCGTTTTCGGGGCGACCGTCTCCGGAGCGGCGATTTATGACAGGTCGTCGCCCTTCAAGGACCAGAGGATCTTCACTGTGACTCTCAAGCTCGGAGCGACAACCGAAACAGGCGTGATCGATATAGCGTCTCCCATACAGGCCAACTCCGGCTCCGTCCTTCGGCCGGTCGCGACCTCCTCCGCCAATTCCTTCGATGCGCTGGATTCACGGCTCGGAGCAAGAACAGTCGTCGCTACGGGAACGAACGTGGCGGGTTCCAGGACGGTTCTGATAACAGATTCAGCCCCCTTCACGAATTACCTCTTCGGGTACAACCAGAGCGCGAATGAAAAGGCGTTCGTCGGCAGCATGGTCGACTGGGTCACACATTCGAACAGGAGCCAGACTGTCCTTTACGACAACTACCACTACAGGTCGGCCGCCCCGAAATTCTCCCTCGGAATACCCGTCGGCCCTATCGTCGCGTACGTCCTCGCGCAGCTCCTCTCGGGGGTGAACAGCTACTACGGGGGCCTTCCCGCGCAGACCCAGGGGTTCTTTCAGAACTTCGGTATCTCAATCCCGGAAGCCCTCGCACGAGTGGGAATCGCGATGCTTCTCCTCCTCTCGGTTTATGGGGCGGTTAGAAGGTGGTTTGCCCCTGAAATGAAGGGGAAGGACGACCAGCCGATCCCGAGCGTGGAGAGGTCGATTGTGGCAGAGTCCAAATCGAGGATTGATTTCCTCACCACTTCGCGGAACAAGAGCTTCTACGTGGCCACGCTCGCCAGGCTGTACGAGGTCTTCGATGACATCATGACGAAGGAGTTCGGTTTTGGCGTCTCTTCGGTGAGCCTGGAGGAGCTCCAGACGCGCTTCGGAGCTAGGGCGGGAGAGGCGTTCAAGCTCTTCGCCGACCTGCGCAGGGTGTACGAGTACGCCAACGGGAAGCGGAGGTTCCTCTTCCCTCCAGTCTTCAGGTGGAAGTCGCGCGTCTCCACGCTCACGACCAGAGCCGAGGAGACGCTGAACCAGCTCGGGATAACGATCACGGGGAGCTCGGAGACGAAGGAGAAGGTGGAGTATGCGGTTCGGGGGCGCTGAGGCTTATATGCTGTCTAAGTTCACGGAGGTCGGCGTTTGAGCACCGGGGACGGTCAGGTGAAGCTTTTCTCCGACAAGGTGATCGGCGAAGTCGGTAAGGTCATCGTCGGGAAGAGGGAGGAGCTGAAGATGATTCAGGCGTGCCTCATCGCCGGGGGGCATGTCCTCCTGGAAGGCGTCCCCGGCGTGGCGAAGACCACGATAGCAAAGGCGGTGGCGAGCTCACTGAGTCTTCAGTTTGAGAGGATCCAGTTCACACCCGACCTTCTCCCCTCGGACATAATCGGGACGTACATCTACGACCAGAAGGAGAGCGACTTCAAACTCAGAAAGGGACCGATCTTCGGAAACATAATCCTCGCGGATGAAATAAACAGGGCGTCTCCGAAGACGCAGTCCGCCCTCCTCGAGGCGATGCAGGAGAAGCAGGTAACGATCGAGGGGACGACGCTGAAGCTCCCCTCCCCCTTCATGGTGCTCGCGACCCAGAACCCGATTGAGTTCGAGGGGACATACCCGCTCCCCGAGGCGCAAGTGGACAGGTTCCTGATGAGGATAGAGATCGGTTACCCCACCAGGGAGGAGACGCTTTCGATACTCAGGAACATGAAGGGTGTGGCGGAGTGGAATATCAAGCCCGTCGTCGACGGAGGGACTGTGCAGGGCTTCATGAACGGCATCTGGAGCGTGAACATCGACGAGACAGTGAGGGGCTACATAACCGACATCGTCGAGAGTACGAGGGCGCACAGGTTCGTGAAACTCGGAGGCTCCCCGAGGGCAGCGACCTCCCTGCAGGGCGCCTCCGCGGCCGTGGCGATGATTGAGGGGAGAAGTTACGTCATTCCGGATGACGTCAAACGCGTCGCACCGCACGTCCTCGCCCACCGGCTCATTCTAACACAGGAGGCGCTCCTGGACGGGGTGGCACAGAAGTCGGTAGTCGATGACATCATGAAGGGCGTAAAGGTCCCCTGATTGGTCTTCAAGAGGACGCCGCGGGGTAACACGGTCCTCCTGCTCTCCGCGGTCTTCATCACACTGGGTCTCGTCGCCGTCCTGGGGTCTACCTTAGCCCTCCTGCTGGCGGGAATCGGCCTCTTCCTCTACTACTATGTCTCGAAGCTGGTGCTGCAGATCAAGACCAAGGCGCTGGACCTCCTCGAGGTCAGGAGGGCGTACACGAAACGGATCGCCGAGGGGGGCGAAGTCGAGGTGACGGTCTCGTTCGTGAACAGGACATTCATCAGGCTCAACGCTGAGGTGGTGGACCCATACCCGCCCCTCTTCCGACTGAAGGTGGGCTCGAACGCGGTGGTCCTCGCCATTCCAGCCAAGGGGTACTCCAGGATGGTCTACGCGATGACGCCGACCTCGGTGGGCTCGCATCCGTTTGGCGCGGTCAGCCTGGTCACCCGGGATATCGCGGGGCTCTTCTACTACGAGAGGAGAATCCCCGCGCCTGACTTCATCGACGTGACCCCGAGCGGTGAAGAGATCGCGCGCGGAGCTCTCACCGCGATGATGATTTCAGCGTATGGCGGGAGCATCACGTCGAGGAGAAAAGGGGAGGGCATGGATTTCGCCGACATCCGGAAGTACGAGCCGGGTGACCCCTTCAAGAGGATAGAGTGGTCCGCGACAGCGAGGACGGGGGAGCTGATGCTGAAGGAGACGCACGCGGAGACGCAGCTCAACGTGATGCTCCTCCTCGACATCACCGAGACGATGGCTTACGGGGAGGCCGGAGTGACGAAGCTCGACTATGCGGCGAGGGCCGTCACATCTCTTGTGGCCTACCTTACGAGAAGGGGAGACCTCGTCGGGTTGACTCTCATCGGGGGGAAAGAATCGGCGGAGGTCATCCCGATCGCAAAGGGGAGGCTGCAGACGACGAGGATCATGAGCAGGCTGAGCTCGGTCAGGACCACGCCATCCCAGGCTCAGAAGCTC
>VBPK01000115.1 GCA_005877225.1 Nitrososphaerota archaeon | reverse complement strand
ACCACCGTCGCGACGAACGGCACGAGCGTCAGGAGAGCCAGCGTGATCGAGAATCGCTCGCGCCTCCTCAACCCCGACCCCACCGTCATCTTGCTCAAGCGTCCCCGGGACAGACATATAACACTCGCAGCTGGTCTCAACCTTCATGGACTCGGAGTTTCTACTCGGCGAGGTGGCGAAGGAGGTCAGAACTTGCGAGAAGTGCGACCTCTGCAAGAGCAGAAAGAAGGCGGTCCCAGGCGAAGGGTCAGGGAGGTCCGGTGTCATGCTCGTCGGGGAGGCACCCGGGGGGGAGGAAGACCAGTCTGGGAGACCTTTCGTCGGCACGGCAGGGAAGAGGCTCGAAGGGCTTCTGAGGCTGGCCGGACTCTCGAGAGACGACGTGTTCATCACCAACATCGTGAAGTGCAGGCCGCCGGGGAACAGACGCCCGGGGAGAGACGAAGCCGAGAGCTGCCACGAGTATCTCCGCCGAGAGATTGAGGCGCTGAACCCTTCGCTTATCGTCCTCCTCGGTGTCACCGCCCTCAAACAGTTCTTCCCGTCGAGCGAGATCTCTACAGCCCACGGGATTGTGGTCGAGAGCGGAGGGAGGAGATACCTCCCCTCATACCATCCCGCCTCGATGATCTACAACAGGGCGCTCGAGGCGGTTGTCTCTGAAGATTTTCGTGAACTCAAGAAGCTATCGGGCCGGTGAGAGGCCGCTCGGCTTATCGCTCTGCCAGCTCAGCATCACGGCTGCGAGAATCGTCAAGATGAGGGAGCCACCGAGGCCGAGGAGCGTGTTTCTCTTTCCCACCTCGTTGATCACGACGGGGACTGCGAGAAGGAGAATGATCGCGACAGTTTTCGCCTGAGCGAGACTCCTGAGATTGATCGGGGTCACGATGAGGAAGCTGAAGAGGACGAGCAGCGCCGGGAAGACAATCGTGTACCTCCCGGTGAAGAGGTCTGCTCCCGTTCTGCTAAGGTCGGGGGAGAAACCGTTCGCGTACCATGCGGTGATTATCGCGAGCACGAGACTCGCCGCCGCGAGCTTCTGTAGTCGCTTGCTGAGCAGGAGGACACGCTCGCTTCTCCGCGCCCTCTCCTCGCTCGAGACCTCCATGACCGTGCTGAGAATAATGGCGAGGGTTCCCAGCAGAAAGAGGTCTGGGTTCCTCGTTACCCCCAGGAAAACCTGCTCTGGGAGGTAGTACGAGAATCCCCCCACGGCCCATAGGTAGAGGGCGTAGATCGCGGGAGCAAAGAATGGAACCAGGAGAAGGAGGGACGAGACGTCCTCATACATCTCCTTTCGGTTCATCGATTTGCTGCGGTCGGAGAATCTCTTAAAACTCTTCGCCTGGGCTAGAGGGTCTTTCTCCCGAACGTGAGATAGGCCGTGTGCCCGACCATCGCGTTCGACGGCCTCGTCATCCCGCTCCTCGCTTCCAGGTGGCGCATGAGAATCTCGATCGTCTCGACCGCAACGAACCGTTCTTCTTTCATCTTCTCGACGAGCCTCTCCGCCTGATTCGTCGTCGGGGTAACCGCGGCTATCACCCCTGAGGGTCGAAGGCTTCTGCGGAAGCTGGGTAGAGCCTCCCATGGGTCCCCTATGTCGAGGATTCCAGCGTCGGCATCCTTCTCCTGGAACCCTTCCTTCGCGTCGCTCAGCCTGAGCGTGACAAACTCCAGAAGGCCGAGCCTCGCGAGGTTCTTCCTCGCGTTCTCCTGAAAATCCCCCCTAACCTCGTAGCTGAAGACGTGTCCGCTCGGCATCACCAAGTAGGCGAGTAAGGCGGTCGTGGCTCCACTTCCGGTCCCTGACTCGAGGACCATCGACCCTGAGTGGATTCCGCACTTCACCATTATCATCCCGAGGTCCTTTGGGTAGATCACCTGAGTCCTCCTCGTGAGCTTCAGAATCATGTCTTCTATCGTCGGCCTGAGTATCACAAGCTCGTCGTTGAGGGAGGTCTTTGCGGTAATTCCGAAAGGCTCACCGACGAGCGCCTTGCAGTCGAGGATTCCGAGATGAGTGTGGAGCCTGGGCGTCTCGCCGGGTCTGACTATCCACTTCCGTCTTCTGTCCCTGTAGACGAGGATGAAGGTATTTTCCCCGATGACATCCACGTCTCGCCACTCTTCTCTTGCTTTATTTTGTGTTCTGGTTCGCAGGGGAAGCGCGGAGGTGAGGCGGGGGAGTAGAAACGAGGGAATCTATTAGACTAGGCACGCCACCAGTCGTACCTCAAGTAGTCGACAACTGCCTTCTTGGCATCCGCTATCGCGATGATGAACTGTTTCTTGACAGTGGTCGCCAGCCGCCCCGACCTGACCAGAGAGGTCGCGGTGATGGGGCTTCCGGGCTTCATTACCTGGACTATGTAGGGGGCGTGGTCAATCCCAGGCCCGTGCTCGTAGACGGCGAAGTCCGAGCCGAACTTGATTCCCGGAGTCACCACGTATCCAACCTCGCGAAGGTGCCTGTAGACCAGGTACTTCTCTGGGAAGTCCGCGTAGGACCTCACGCAAATCTTCTCCATCTCCTCTGCCCCCAGCCGCTCACCCTCCTCCGATTCGACCCTCAGGACCTTTTTCTTCGCCAAGTAGTAGGCCTCCATCAGGTCGAGGATGAGGGGGGCGTTGAACTCGAAGTCCTTCGGCTTGGGGATTCCCAGAGGCTTTCCGTAGTATCCCTCCCTGAAGAGTCGCCTCGAGGTCTCTATGTCCCAGATGACGATCCGATTCTCGAAGAGCCTCCCCGAGGCCTGCGACTTTGACATCTCAGACTACTACTACGAACCGAGCGCGACCACGGTCGTCGCATTCGCGGCGCTGAGCATCGCATCCGCGCAATCCTCGATCGACTCCAGAATCTCTTTCACCACGATCAGCTCCTTGTAGCCGGTGGCCGTCTTCATCGTCTGTGCTATCGCCTCCCGGTACTTTGTGTCTATCTCGCTCTCCAGTCCCTGCACCTGCCCCGCCATCTCTATTGACTGTTGCGGGTTCATGGAGAGCCCCCTCACCCCCTCGTTCAGTTTCGACATCCCGTCGATCAGGGAGCCCAAGAGGTCTGTGATCGCATCCCTGTACTTCTTGTTCCTCGCGAGTGCCTTCGAAAGTTGCGACATCCTGAAGGCTACGCCGTTGATGTGGCCGAAGATGTCCTCGACCGCGAAGGCGGTCCTCAGGATGTCCTCTCGGTTTATGAGGAGTGTACCGACCTGGGCGAGCTCGCGAATGAGGGCGCTCCTCAGAGTGACGACATCCTCTTCGGCCTTCCTGACCTTCTGGGTGGCGGCTCCTATCGCGTTCTTGTCTCCCTTGTAGAGGGCGTCGTACTCATCCAGAAGGACCCGCGCCGCGTCGAGAACCCTTCTCATCTCGTCCTGGAGAACAACGATAGTACGCCTTCTAGCTTGAATCTCGCCTTCGGCGCCCGACAAAAATTACCTCTCGCTTCACTGCATGTTCAGGTCTGGTTATAAATGGGGCTCGGGCTTACTGAGAGCCTTTACTTCTCTTCCGAGGATTCCTTGACATAGTCCTTGAGGGGACTGAGAAGGTTCGTGAACTCCATCGGGAAGATGTACTTCGTCGACGGGCTTGCCCCCAGCGCCTTCAGGGTGTCGAGATACTGAAGAGCCATCGTCTTCGCATCGATCGTCTTTGCCGCCCCGAAGATCTGGCTCAACGCCTCGGCGTACCCCTGAGCCCTGAGTATGGCGGACTGTTTGTCCCCCTCTGCCCGCAGGACCGTCGACTTCTTGTCACCCTCCGCGACAAGAATCGCCGACTCCCTCTTCCCGTCGGCTTCCAGGACCATCGCTCTCCTCGACCTCTCCGCCGACATCTGCTTCACCATCGCCTCCTGTACATCGGCGGGGGGTCTGATCTCCCTGATCTCGACGTTTGTCACCTTGATGCCCCACCTTTCCGTCACTTCGTCGAGCTTCGTGCGGAGGACATTATTGATCTGCTCCCTCTTGGCGAGAAGCTCATCGAGCGGGATATCGCCGACGACGGCCCTAAGAGTGGTGGTCGCAATCCCGATCGATGCCCCCGTAAAGTTCTGGACCTGCACAATACTCTGCGTCGCCTCGACGACCTTGTAGTAGATCAGGAAGTCGATGTCTGTCGGAGCGTTGTCCTTCGTGATGCAGGTCTGGTGTGGGACCTCGAGGTACCTCTCTCTCAGGTCTATCTTGTTGACCCTGTTGACGATCGGAACGATGAAGACCACCCCCGGACCCTTCGCGCCGACGAGCCGACCGAGGGTGAAGACGACGACCCTCTCGTACTCCCGAACAATCTTGATCGAAGAGCCGATGAGGGCGAGGACGATTATCAGGAAGATCGCGATCGCGACGTAGTTACCTATGTCTGCGACGCTTTGCAGCAGCTGCGAGCCGAGAAGACTCATGACTCTGCCTTTTCTACTACGAGCTTCAGCCCCCTGACTTCTTTAACCTTTATTCGGGTTCCCTTCTCGATCTCCCCCGGGGAGGTAACGCTCCAATCCTCGGCCGCGATATTTGCTGTGGCGTCACCGCCTGCCTTTAGGTCGGTGAGCAGCCTACCCTCCTTCCCGACCATCAGCGAAGTCTCGAGTTGCTTTGGTCTCTTCATCAGACCCTCTCGTATCCTGTAGAGGTAGATGCTCCCGATTACGACTCCAGCTCCGAGGAGACCCAGCAAGAGGTAGGTGACAGTACCAATTGCAATGAAGTTGGCCTGAGGCGGCTGCCCCGGGGTCGGTTGCGACGGCGGCGGAGGCGTCTGGAAGATGAGGAGGAAACCTATGATGAAGACGACGACCCCGGTCAGGGCGCTGATGCCGTGGTGTGTCTTCAGTTCGAGGAAGATGAATGCTGCCCCCACGATCATCAGGAAGAGGGAGACTATCGGAGCACCGAAGACGCCCAGACCGATGAGGGCGAGTGCGATCGCGACCGCCCCTGCGATCGAGACGATCACCGTTGGATGGTACAGGTCAGCAAGAATCGCGAATGTTCCCACGAGGAAGAGGAGCCCGGAGACGTTTGGGTCGGCCAAGACTGAGATGAACTGCGAGCTGATTCCCGGTGCGTGGATTTCGTAAGGTGGAGCCACGCCGATCGCTTGAAGCGCCCCCCCGACAGATGTGGCATTCACCTTTCCGTCGATGACGCGAAGCCTTGCTGCCTCATCCGCCGTGTACGATACCCCCTTCGTGACCATCAGCTCCGCGGCGGTGACGTTCCTCGAGAATCGAGAGGCCAGCGCTCCCATGTACGCCTTGAACCCGTTGATGTCCTTCGTGAGTGTGGTGTTCACCTCCCCCGTGGGAATGTTGTAGACGATCGGGGTGGCAGACCCTATTGCCGTCCCGGGCGTCATGTAGATTTTGTCGGAGGCCTCAGCGATGTAGGCGCCGGCACTGAAGGCGTGATTCCCCGAGGGCGCAATCAGTGTTATGAAGCTCCCACCCGCAGCCTGATAGCTGGAAATCGCGTTGATGATGTTGTCCATATTCCCGCCATTGCCGCCGAACGTGTTCATCACGAGGACGAAGTGGTTTGCGCAGGTGGCCTGGGCGTCCCTGATCGCGTTCGTGACGAAGTCCTGCGAGCCGGGGTCGATCGTCATGTTCATCGAAGCGACGTAGTATGATGGCTGGCCGCCGCAGGATAGGGCGTTCGATGATGGCGGAACCTGGGAGGAAAGCGCGAGCACCGCGGCCACCACAAGGGCGAACCCGAGGGCCGATCTTCTCTTCAAATCTCTAAGCTCAGATAAACAAAACGCGGTGTAACATAAATACTATCACGAAGACTCTTCATTCGGGCGTACGTGGATGGCTAGCCCCAGGATAACCATCGTCAAGCATCCTATGGCCCTCGAACAGCTGACCCTCGCCCGTGACAGGCGAAGCGACCAGGTGATCTTCAGGAAGGCCATCTTTCGCCTGGGGAGGATACTCGCCTACGAGTTTCTCCGCACGCTCGAGACGAAGGAAGTTCAAGTCGAGACCCCCCTCGAGAAGTCGCGGGGGGAGAAGATCAAGGGTAACGACAAGATCGTAATAGTCATGATTCTACGCGCCTCGATTCCCTTCGTCGAGGGGATGTACAAGATGCTCCCGATGGCGAGGACAGGGATAATCAGCGCTTGGAGGGGAGAGCCACCCGACTTTAGTATAGAGGTCAGTTACGCGAAGATACCGACGATTCACGAGGACGACATCGTAATCATAGCTGACCCGATGCTCGCGACGGGCCACACCCTCGTAGAGGTGGCCAACAGGGTCATGGCGAGAGGAAAGCCGAAGAGGTTGGTCTTCTTCTCGGTCATCTCCGCCCGCCAGGGAATCAACTACGTCAGCAGGGTCTATCCGAATGCCGAGTTCTACACCTGCGCGATCGACCGCAAGCTGAACAAGGAGGGCTACATCCTACCCGGATTGGGGGACGCGGGGGACAGGGCTTTCGGCTCGCCCTACTGAGCCACCCGTTCGACCTTCTTCAGCTGGAGGTTGTACATCTCGACTATCTCGTCGACCGTCGTCGCGTCCTCCGGCTTCTTGTCGTTTCTTATCTTACCCGTGAACTTCGGGAACCTCAGAGCGAGTCCGCTCTCCTTCCGTATCCTCCCCATCCCCGCGGGGTGGATTGGAGAGAGTGTTATCTCGGATGCTATCGTCTCGATGACGAGATGAGGCCTGAACCAGACGTCGGGGACCAGGTTGGACTCCACGTTGGGCGGCTTGACCCGACTCTCGTAATTCTTGAGCAAGCGAGGCAACTTCTGGAGATCCTCATCGGTGAAACCCGTCCCAATCTTTGAGACGGTGGGGAAGTTGGCCTTCTGCTTCACCCAAGAGAACTCTCTCGCCCCCGCGCGGTAGACGCCATCCAAGTCCTTCACCACAAGCCCTTCGCAGCCGTTCGCAATCGCATCCTCCATGAATTTCTCAATCTCTTCAGGGTCGGCGGTCCGCAGGGCAGGGACGGGCCTCGTCCTTTCGGTCTCCTTCACGACGCTCTCGAGCTTGGCCCGCCTCTTCCCGTATGGGAAGTTCGTGTAGTCCTTCCTATCGGCGGAGAGGAGGTCGAAGAAATTGAGGGCAACGGGATACTGCTTCATGGCCTCGGCCACCCCATACTTTCGCCGCCTGTGCATGAGTTCCTGAAAGGGAAGGTACTCCCCCGTATCCTCGTTGATAGCCACGACCTCTGCCTCTAGGATCGCCTCCCTAGAGGCGACGTTCTTCGCGACGAGTTCGAGAACGTCGGGGTAATTGTGGGTGATGACCTCGAGCCTGCGAGAGAAGAGTGTGACGCCTTCTTTTCGTTTGTGGATCTGAAGCCTCTCTCCGTCCAGTTTGTATTCCGCCGCCACGACCTTGTTGCCCAGCTTCGCGATGATGGCCTTCGCGGAATTCAGCCTCTCGGCGAGCATGGGTCGAATCGGGACGCCGACCTCGACTCGAATGGCCTCTATCCCCTCCAGCCCCTCCACGGCGAGGGTCTCGACGATGAAGCCCAGGTCCGGGTGGATGTTGTATGCCCTCTCGATGAGGGGTCTTCCCTCCTTGCTTCCGAGAAATGCGAGAGCACACGCGTCTAACATCGTGTAGTCGGCGACGCCCAGCCTAAGCTCCCCGGTCACCGTACGCATGATGTACTTTGCCTCGAGCGGTGAGGCGTCGTTGAGGAGGCTTGCGAGTTCCCTCTGCTTCGCCTCAACGGAGCCCTCCCCGCGCTTCCCACGTCTCCCAGCTTGCCGTAAGTCTTGTAGACTGCTTCTTGAGAGAGACCGCTCGCGCTCGCGATGACCCTCAATGCGAGCTTCTCGGCCAGCCCGAGCTCGACTCCCTCGTAGTCGGGCCTCAACTTCCCCTGCGTGAGGTAGGCGAGCAGCGGGAGTTCGTCCCGCGGGGTCTTCTTCAGAAGTTCTGCAAGGATCTCGGTTATCTCAATTCTCCCGGAGACAGCATCGAGCTTGCTGTAGGTTTCTGCGACCGTCAAATAATACAAACGGGTCGGCGGCTGTCACCGCCTCTTTTTTTTACTTTTTGCAGTTTCTTTTCGAAACCCTTATCTTCTTCGCGGCTGCTCGAGGCAGCGATTATCGATGGGTGGGGTGAAGAAGAGAAGTATGGCCTCGATGGAGAGGCAGCAACAGTCGCAGCAGTCGCAGGGGGGAGAGGAGACCAAGAAGGAGAAGGGAGAGAAGGCGGCTCCTCAGCAGCAGAAGAGGCTCACCTTCTTGCTCCCGAAGATGACTGACCAGGAGATGTT
>VBPK01000114.1 GCA_005877225.1 Nitrososphaerota archaeon | reverse complement strand
TCCCACCCTCTCCATCGAAGAAGCCACCAACATACATCCAATCAACCCTAACCCGCCCTGAGCCGTCTCTCGACTTTTTTCCGGCGTCGCGTTCCACGATTTGGGAGCAAGGTAGCCGGATTAATAACGGGTCGCTTTTTCGCAGGAAAAATGGTCAGAGTGCAGTGAAACTGTCAGACCACTGTGTGTATGCTCTCCGCATTTCTGGAGAAACCGATGGCCTTCTGGACCTCATTACCTCCTTGAAATCCGCCAGTGCAATCGGCCTGGGCTGAGTCTCCTTGTCAAGAGCCTTCCCACTTGAGAAGAGTTCCCGCACCACTCTGAGCTGCGCACTCTGGCAAATATCTTTGATGTCGCTCCCAGAGTAACCTTCGCTTAGCCTCGCCAGCGCCTCTAGGTTCACATCTTCAGCCAAGGTCAAAGGCGCTGTGTATATCCTGAATTGAGCCATTCTCGCGTTGCTGTCGGGCATTTGGACGTGGATGCGTTTGACGAACCGGCGCAAAAATGGTGGATCGAGGGACCACGGCTTATTTGTCGCTCCTATCACGTACAGGTGGAGGTTCTTGCCCTTGTCGTTTATCCCGTCGGTCTCTCTCAGGAATTGATCTCGAACTCTAACCTCCCCTCCAACCTCCTGCCCCCTCGTCCCGAGCAGTGAGTCGATTTCATCCACGAAGATGATTACGGGCTTGTTGTCCGAAAGCATCTTGCGCGCGTTGTTGAAGAGTTTGGCAACGTTCTTCTCGCCCTCTCCAAGCCACTTGCTCATGATGGAAGCGGCGTCGATTGAGATGAAGTAGCCATCAATCTCTGCGGCCGTCGCGGCCGCGATCATGGTCTTGCCGCACCCGGGTGGGCCGAAGAGGAGGATGCCCCTGGGCCAGCCGAGCTTGAAGAGGTCCGGTCTGAGAAACGGAAAGACTATGGACTCGCGAATTGCCCCCTTGCAATCCTCGAGTCCGATCACGTCATCCCACTTCACTTCGGGCTTCTCCTTGATCACCAACTCGCTGAAGGAAGCCTTGAGCTGTTGGACGACCTGAGGTCCCTTCGTGTTGCCGCCCACCTGAACGTTCGTCGTTGCTTCCACCGGCAACTCTTCGCTGGGTTGGTCGTGGGGAATCAGGCCGTGTGCCTGCTGAATCGCCTTCACCCTCTCCTGGTAGACGGTGGCTCTCTCGAGATAGTGCCTGTTCAGGTGGTAGTCGGGGTACAGGTGTACCAATTTAATCAACGTCGAGATCGCCCTCTGGTACATCTGAATCGCCATTCCGTGGGCGCCCTGCGAATCGAGCCTTATCGCCTCGCTCGCGTACTTCCTCGCATCCTCCTCCAGCTCCCTCGCCGCGACGACGCTCATCCCTGCTCTTCCCCAGACCTGACCAGCTTAACCCTCCCCTCCGAGAGCAGCTTCAGCATCGCGTGCTCGACTTCGTCGGGCTGCAGGGCCAGAGTCTTCGATGCGTCGTTGACGTCGACGGCTCCAGCGTGGGCCGATGCGTACTTCAAGACCTGGTCCTCCGACCCGTCTTCCCGAGTGGAGGTGTAGAGGACACCCAAGAACCGCTTCTCCCCATCATCCTCCCCCGTCGCGAGGACGGGTACCCTGAGGGAATTCTCTGTCTGTCGCCTGATCGCCTCCGGGGTAACGGTGAGGTTCCGCTGCATCTCCTCCGCCTGCTCTTCTGCATATTTTTTCGCCTGCTCGACCAGCTCCTCCCCGCTCTCTGTCCGAAGATTCAGGGAGATCGAGGGCGTCACGTTCCCGATCTCAGCCATCGTCTCCGTGAGAGTGGTGTTGATCTCCTCCGAGGCCTGGTCGAGGGCGGGGACGAGTCCCTGCACGGTCTTGCTCACCTTCCTGAGAACTTTGAAGGCAGTGCTCATGTGCGAGATGACGTCTCCGACGTCGTTTATGCTCTCGAGCCGGAGGATCACCTGCGTCAGTGCGAGCTCACTGGCGTACACGACCTTGGCGACCTTCCTCAACTCCGCCCACTCGTTCGCGTAGACGTTTGCCTTCGACTTGTCCTTGGCGGTGAGCGCCCGGACCGTGGTGTCGTAGAGTAGTTTCCTTCTCTGAGCGAGCCGATTTCTCATGCTCTCCAGCTCACGACGGTGCAGTTCGATCTCCTTGATCGTCGAAGCAATCTTCCCCTTTACCCCATCCTCCCTCTGGACGCCGATAACCTTCAATGGGTGCCTATACGCCAACTACGAGGGTCGTTCGGGCTCCTGCAATAATCACCATCAGTGTCAATTGTCTTGAACCAAGAAGCAAAAATCGCAGACGACGGAAGCCGTGGAACCCGGAAGTCGAGGCTGCCAAAACATAGGGGCGGGGAACCCTCGCGCCCGTTGCCGGTCGCTGGCTCCCGATCCTCTCGCCTAGAAGGAACCGCTTTCTGTTGTTTCCTCTGGGGTTGGTAGTTGTGTGGGAATCTCTGGGAATTTCTCGCGCATGCGCTGCTCTGCGACGGCGGATGCCTCCGCAAGTATGCGCTCTGCATCCTCATTCGCGGCCTCGAAGTTGAGTGAGTAGCCGCCCACCGTGCCTGCGTCTACGAGTATGGTGCTGAGGAGACCTGAGATTTCTCCTATCTCGTTCTCTGCTTCTGGAAGTACGCCAACTAGCCCTTGCTTGATACTGCGGATGACGGACATCGCTGGCGTCAGGGTTACGACGATGTCACCCAATTCTGTGATGGTGTTGAGTCTCAGAACGATCTGCTCGAGCGCGAGCCTGGCCTGGGTCACCATCTTGTTCATCTTTCGGACCTCCGCCAGTTCGTTCGCGAAGACAGATGCGTGCTGTGTGTCGTGCTTCTGTATCGAGCCGACGACTTTGCCGAAGATCTGTGAGTCCCTCTCTCTGAGTTTGGTTGATGTGCCGTCGAGTTTTGCTACCTGCACCTGGATTTGTCGGATTGCGAGGTCAAGTCTCGGCTTCAAAGGACCGGGATTGCGTACCGATTCCTTCACCTTCGACGAGAAACTTTGGCCCTGATTCTTCTCCCACTTGTTCTGGAAAGTGCTCATCCTTAGCTTCGGATCCGATTAGCCCCAAAATCTGTTAATGGAGGAAAGTTAAATTATCTTCACACCCGACTGAATTTCGGTTACGAACTACCCAGAAAGGGGCACGAGTGCCAAGCGGTTGAGCTGAAATGAAGAAGGTCGCGTTTGTATCTGACGTCCACGCGAACCTCGAGGCCCTCCAGGCCGTCCTGGCGAAGCTCGGAGACATGAGTATCTACTGCCTGGGAGACATAGTCGGTTACGGTGCCAGCCCGAACGAGGTGATCGCGCTTCTTCGAAGTAGAGGCGTGACCTCCGTCCTTGGAAACCACGATTACGCGGTCATCACGGGGAGCACGTCAGACTTCAACGCGAGGGCGGCGATCTCAGCCAAGTGGACGGCGAGGGTCATTTCAGCCGAGAGTGAGGAGTACCTGAAGAGCTTACCCCAGGAACTCAGCTTCGACGTTGAGGGCTCTCGGATCTATCTCACACATGGGAGTCCCCTCGACCATCTATGGGAGTACGTCGACCCCGGGACGCACTCCGAGCTCTTCGATTTCTACCTGAAGAGGCTTTCCGCACGCTTGATCGCCCTTGGGCACACACACGTGCCGTATGTCTGGAAAGGAGAAAACGGTACAGTCCTGAACCCCGGCTCCGTGGGTCAGCCGAGGGACGGAGACAACAGGTCTTCATACGTGGTTGCGACCTTCGAGAATGGCGAAGTTGAGGTCCAGGAGAAGAGGACGAGCTATGACATCCGGGGGGCGGCGGAGAAGATTAGAGAGGCCGGCCTTCCCGAGGAGCACGCGAGCAGGCTTTTCGTGGGGATGTGAAGTAGTTCTAGTAGCTCTTCGGGGTATTAACCCTGAGTGACCCTCCCGCCATCTGCTCGGAGGATTAGAGATACTGATGCATCCCATTCGGACTACTGTATTAGGACTCGAAGTCATCATTAAAATAACTCACGAGGAGGCGGTAGGGCGCGTTGCGTGGTCACAAAATTAGAGAAAGAGGGAACGATTAGACCTCACTCGCTCAGCCCTAACTACGATTGGAAGGATGTAGAACCAAGGGTACGCGCCTTTGCAGATTCCTCGAACCTGAGAGAAAGACTGAGAAAAAAGTTCTCTCGCCGCAGGGAAGTTGGGTATGTGGAGGGACCCCCCACCCTCAACGGCGACCCGCACATAGGTCACGTCCGGGGTCGCCTGATGAAGGACCTATGGTATAGGTACAGCACCCTCAGCGGCAAGAAAATCGTCTTTCGTGGGGGGTGGGACACACAGGGACTCCCAATTGAGCTGCAGGCCGAGAAGGAGCTTGGGCTTACGGGGAACAAGTGGGAGAACCTGAAGAAGGTTGGGGAGGAGAAGCTAGTCGAGGCTTGCAAGCGGCTGATCAAGAAGTACGAGAGTTCGTGGGTGGAGGCCGACAACCTTCTCGGGCTCCTCATAGACCACGAGCGGGCCTACAAGACTTACAGGGATGAATACATCGAGAGGGAGTGGAAGTACCTAGAGACCGCCTGGCATGGGGGACTGCTCGCCGAGGGGATTAAGGTCGTCGCTTACTGCCCCAATTGTCTCACTTCACTTAGCCACGCGGAGGTAGCCCTCGGAGGATACGAGCCGCTCGACGACCCGAGCCTGTACTATAAGGTCAAGGCCGAGGACGGCTCTTACCTTCTCATATGGACGACGATGCCTTTCACGGTCGTGACTGACGAGCTCGTCGCGGTGAAGCCGGATGCGAAGTATCTGCGTGTGAGGGTCGGGGAGGAGACGTGGGTCGTTGGAGCGGAGCGGAAGGATGCTCTGGAGAAGGAGCTGGGCATCAAATTCGGGCAGGTCGTAAAGGAGGTGAAGGGGTCGGAGCTGGAGGGGCTCCGGTACAGCCACCCCCTCCTGGACCTTGTCCCGGGACTGATGACGCTGGCGGCAAGCGGGCAGATACACCGGGTGGTCGCGGAGGGTTTCGTAGACACCTCGACCGGGACTGGAATGGTCCACCTATCTCCCGCCAACGGCGAGGAGGACTATCTCGTCGCTACGAGAAGAAAGATTCCGATCTTCTCTCCGCTCGACGACGAGGCCCACTTTACGGAGGAGGCGGGGAAATTCCGGGGACTCTTCGTTCGAGATGCGGACTCTCTCGTCTCGAGCCTACTCAAGGAGAGGGGTCCACTAGTGTACGAGGGAAGAATCATCCACGACTATCCCGTCTGCTGGAGGTCGGGGCACCGTCTGCTCTGGGTCGTCAGGAGGGAGTACTTCTACTGGATAGACAGGCTGAAGAAGAAGATCCTCGAGGCCGCTGAAGACGTAGAGTACTTTTTCGATTCTCCGAGGAATCGTTTTCTTGAGTTCCTCAGGGAGTCACCGCCATGGGGTATAACGAGGGAGAGGATATGGGGGACGCCCCTCCCGATCTGGGTCTGCTCAGAGTGCGGCGAGAAGACACCCGCCTTCTCGCGGAGGAGGATCCTGGAGTTGGCGACCAACCTTCCAGACGGACGAGACTTTGAGCTTCATCGCCCCTGGATCGACAGGATAGTCTTCAAGTGCCCGAAGTGTGCTTCGACGATGCACAGGGAGCCGTTCGTACTCGACACGTGGCACAACAGTGGTTCTGCCCCTTACTCCTCATTCACGGACCAGGAGTACAGAAGGCTCATCCCAACGGAGTTCCTCACCGAGGGGATAGATCAGACGCGGGGCTGGGCGTACACTCTGCTGGTCCTGAACGTGATTCTGAGCGGGAAGCCCCTATCTCCATACCGGTCCTTTCTCTTCCAGGGTCACGTCCTCGATGCGGAGGGGAGGAAGATGAGCAAGAGCATCGGTAATGTCGTGGATGGACTCCAGGCGCTGCGCGAATACTCCGTGGACCTTCTGAGGCTCTACCTCCTCTGGAAGAGCTCTCCCATCGACCCGTTGAGCCTGGACGTGAAGGAGATGTCAGGCCGCCCCTACCAGGTCCTCAACACTCTCTACCACATTCACGTCTACCTCACGCAGAACGGACCTCTAGACAGATACGTCCCACGGCGTCATACTCTAGCCTGGGCGAGAAGGAGCAGGCGTCTCAGCCGCGTCGACAGATGGATCCTTTCCGTCCTCGCGGGGGTGGAGAAAGAGGTACACGCTGGATATCGGGAAGGAAGGTACAACGAGGCCTGCAAGGCGATAGAGCAGTTCGTCATCGAGACGCTCAGCCAGAACTACGTGCGAATGACCAGAGGGGAACTCTGGGACGACTCCGCCGAGACGAGGGAGCGGAGACTCGCCATCTTTGCGACTCTCGGTCACGTCCTAGAAAGGGTCGACCTTCTGCTTCATCCGGTCAGCCCTTACCTGACGGAATACCTCCACCAGGAGGTCTTCGCCGGAAAGGGGTCATGGAAAATCCCGCTCTTGGTCAACGGATTTGGCAGGGCAGAGCCGCTCCGGAGAGAGAAGAAGCTCGAGGAGACGGTCGCCGCGGCCATCCTCGTTGAGAACGGCTGCAACTCCGCGAGGGTGAAGGCCAAGTTGAAGAGGAGGTGGCCACTGAGAGCGATGTACGTTCTTGCTCCGAAGAGGACAGCGGAGGAGCTGAGCTCGACCAAGGCACTCGTCTCAACCCTCTGCAACGTGAAGGTGGTGCGGGTCACCACGAGGCCGGAGGAGTTTCCAGTGACGTTCATGCTCGTTCCAAACCCTGCGAGGGTGGGCGCTGCGTTCAAGGAGAAGACGAGGGATGTGCTCCAGACCCTCAAAACTCTTCGGGGCGCGGA
>VBPK01000113.1 GCA_005877225.1 Nitrososphaerota archaeon | reverse complement strand
CAGTCCCTCTTCTATGTAATCTCTCCCCAACCAATCTTCGTAGAAGTTTTGATGCAGGTTTCCAGCATAAGAAAAATCCCTCTTTAGCCTCAACTCCGGATGTTCCTTGTCGAGCTGGGATACAAAGTCCCAGAGGCTGGCGTGGGTACCGAGTTCTATTCCCCTCCTCGCTGCGACGGCCTTGACCATCTCAGCAGCAGTACCCCAGAGTTTCTCCGAAGCCTGCGTGTAGTCTCTCTTGGAGATTAGGCGCTGGGCCTCCTTCAGGTACTTGCCATTCAGTTTCTCGTAAGTCTGGCTCCTCATCTTGAGAGACTTTTCCAAGGTCATAAGCTATCATAGCTACGGAGTTGTATAAATGTTGGTATCCTTCAGCATACACAACGACCGTCGCCGTCGATTGTAAGCCCAGATTGAACCCCGTTCATCTAAAGAAACCTGCTTCAGGCTTATCTTGACACAGCTATCCATTTTGTATCTTTTATGACCGGACAAGGCCGGCCTTTTTGAGGACTCGCTCTAACTACTGGAGATTGATCAGGGGCTCAGGAGGCTCAGGAGCATGCAGGTCATCAGCAAGATGCTGCGCTCAAAGTTCGCGATAAAGAACGAGGAACTCCCGAAGCTCGACGCCCTCGTCCAGGAGATGTTCGCGGAGTTCGCCACCCTCTCCGGCGTGAAGCAGGAGCTGAAAATCGCCGAATGAGCAAATCCCGGGCTTCGAGTGCACCAAGGTCGCGGAGATAAGGTCCTCTTCTTCTCGTGGACGAAGTGATACCCGAATTTGAAATCTGCGGTCGCCGGTTCTTGAACCTAATCTGGTTCAAATCCCGCCCGGGGCACCTAATGCCACGATGGCAAATTCGAGTCCAAACCACGTACTGGGCTGAATAATATACTCAGTCAGTATCGCTGGGTGATGCCCTTCTTCCTCTGCGATCTGGCCCACACCATCTGTGAAAGATAGTGCTTCAGCGAAGTTCTTGAACTTGAAGATCCTTTCAAGGCGCTTGATCCCATCGCCTCTCTCAACCACTGACCAGTCACGAACGGTGGGGAGAACGTCAGCCATCTCTGCATCGGTTAATGTTGGTTCTCCACCACGGCAGGGTACGCATTTCATCTGCGTCAATCCGTAGACATTGCTGGTTGATTTTCTGAGCACCTGATCGTAAAATCCTTCTGTTCAAAATCACATGCGGGCCTGCGAGAATCAGGGAGTAAGTGACGTAAGCGTGGGCCTGCTAGATTTCTGAGTAGCAAAAAGGTATTCTAAGGTTGGCGACGGTCCTGTGCGATACAGTGAGCATGCAAAGGGATGCGGAGCGCCTCTTGAAGGAGGAATTCAAATTGAATTCGTACGAGTCGAGGATATACATCGCACTTCTTAAGCGAGGTATGAATTCAAAGGAGGTATCATCAGCTGCGGGAGTGCCACTCCCCAGGGTTTATGATACCTTGAGGAGCCTCTCCGAGAAGGGCTTCGTCGAACAGATTGGTGGTGTTTACGAACCAATCCTACCATCTATCGCCATAGAATCGAGAATCTCAAAACTAAAGGCAACGTTTGAGGAGGAGCATGCACACAGGGGAAACGCCAAGAAGACTTTGGTCGAGCTGTTGCAACCTACATATAAGAGGAGGCCTGAAAAGTCTCAGGACCCAGTTCTCCTCAAGGGTCTAGACAGCACAGGAAACAGGCTCCTTTCGATACTCACGAGTTCCAAGGATGTCATATTCCTTGTCAGGAAGGCAATTAAGGTCAAGGAGGCGCTCAAAAGATACCTCGAGCTTGCACCTTTGGGAGGAAAGAGAGTCAGGATAATCCTTCCAAGGCAAGCGAGGCTGACGAAAGATGACCTGGAGCTCACAAAGAAGCTCGGCATAGAGCTGGCTTGGTATGATAATCCAATCCTAGACATGATGGTTGCGGATGAAGTTGATGTGATGCTGGGCGTCCCCGAACCGACGAACGAAGAAGACCCGTTCAGCGCGATCGTCATATGGATTAGGAACGAGGCCTTCGCAAGGTCGACTAGGGAGGCGCTCGAGGAGGTTTGGAACTCCAGTTCGAGAAGTCCATAGGGATAGAGGGACTGTCGGCGCAACCTACGACATCGAAGTAAAGTTTTAATTACCACTCTCAGGTGGTAATAGGGCATGGCCAACGCTAAAGAGAGAAAGTGGGAGAAGCCAAAGGTCGAAGACATCACCGACAAGATAGTTCTCAGACCCTACATCAGATTCACCTGAGCTGGGTGAATTTCTGTGGGCGCGGATTACCAACTATCCGCAGCGTCTTCTAAGGTAGCCCTTTCCAACAGGCATGTGAAGGTCAGGGAAGAAAAGAGAGGAACGGTAATCTTCGATACCCTGAATGAGAAGGTCTACACGATAAACGAGACTGGAGCAAGCATCCTGAAACTTCTGCTATCTGGCAACACCCTCGATGACACGGCCAGGATTCTGGCGCAAGATTACAACAGCGATGAAGCTGCGGTAAGGAGCGATGTGATTCAGTTCGTCGATGAGCTTGCCGCTAGATCATTGGTGGATAAGGTTCCCGCTACTTAGGTGGAGAAGGGGAGTGTCTGTAGAAACAGAGGAGCTCAGCGAAGAGCCGTCCTTGGACGACTTGACCGGGCCCTACTACGTGGCGTGGTGGATAACGAACCGGTGCAACCTCCTCTGCGTCCACTGCATAAACGACTCGGGCCCATTCCACCAGTTCGACAACGAGCTCGCGGGGGATGAGATAGAGAGGGTGGCCAGGCAGATAGTGGAGCTCGGCGTTCCGCAGGGTTCCATAACTGGAGGGGAGCCGCTGATCCACAAGGACTTCTTCAAGGTCGCAGGCTACCTCTCGGACAACGGTGTTAGTCTGAACGTGGAGACCGACGCCCAGTTGATCAACAGAGAGACCGCTCGAAGAATTGCCAGACTCAACCTCAGGGCTATGCAGGTAAGCGTCGACGGTGCGACGCAGAGTACCTATGGCTTGATGAGGAGGACGACCACGGGTTCAGCCGAGCTATCCCGCGTCCTCGATGCAATCAGGATGCTCGCGGAAGAAGGGGTCAGAGTCTCGGTCAATTTCGTGCCCACACGCTTCAGCGCCAACGAGGTGGGCCAGGTGATAGACGCGGTAGCGGCTCTGGGAGCGAAGACATTCTACACCGGCAGGATAATGAGGGTTGGCAGGGCGGCCATGAACTGGAAGTGGCTTGCCCCCACCGAGGCGCAATACCAGGGATTCTTCGCGACGCTGAACCAGAAGGCTAAGGAGTATTCTGGAAGGGTGAGGATCATCTACTATCCCTACACGGTCACGCACGAACTCAAATTCAGGACTGAGAATCCCGCCGCGAGTTTCGTAATCCTTCCGAACGGAAAGGTCAAGATGATAGCGTCTATGCCCTTCCTCTGTGCGGACCTGAGGAGGCACAGCTTGGCGGAAGCTTGGGAGAGGTACAAGATCGCATGGAAGCATCCCATGGTCAGGGAGTTCAGCGAGAAGGTTAAGGACGATGACCCCATGCTTGCGTCGAACAATAGTTTCGTTGAGCTAGACCTTGAGCAGCCTGTTATCCAAAGTAAGGTATAGATTTCTGCTGCTGGCGGGCATAATGCCATACGTGCTGGGTGCGGCAGCCGCCCAGTACACTTCTGGCGCAATCAGCGTGACGATCTTCGTGATCGGCCTGATGGGTGTCTTGGGGGCCCTTCTCGGCGTTGAGACCTACAACGAGTTCTTCGAGACGCGGACAGGGAGCGATATGGTCTTTGAGAGTGAACCGCCGCCGGCTAAGCCCGTCTCGACCTTTGTCCTGGGTTCGTTCGGTTTCGCGGTCTTCGTGACAACCGGAATCTACCTGGCCTCACTAGCGGGGGCCCTGATACTTGTGATAGCCGCATATGGCCTACAGGCGGCCATCTTCTATGTCGGGCCACCGATAAAGTGGGCCTACCGAGGGGTCGGGGAATCCGTGATAGCACTTGCCTACGGACCGTTCATGACCATTGGGTCTTACTACATCCAGACTTCAAGGCTGGACACCCAACCCATTCTCCTCTCCCTTGTGCCAGCATTCCTCGTGTTCGGGGTGGTTCTATCAAACGAGATTCCACAATACCACGGAGATAGCTTGGTGGGTAAGATGAACCTGGTAGTCAGAATGGGGCAGAGGAGGGCCGCGAGAGTTCACCAGCTGTCGATCATCCTTGCCTACGCGTCGCTACTCGTCGCCTTCTTCATCAATGCTCTACCACCACTGGCACTGATATCCCTCGCGACGTTACCTGCTGGCATATGGGCCATCCGGTTATCGGCGAAGTACTTCGGCTCCCCTGCGGAGTTCATGAAGTCGATCCAGGGAACGGTCGTCGTCTACACAGTGATGTTGATGCTCATTTCCTTCGCTCTAGTCGTCAGCAGGTAGGCGCAGGGGCAGAATTTGAGTCAGTATGCTGAGGTTCGGATCCCTTGAATAGCAGTGGTTTCTGTTTTCAGTTACCAATGTCCATGAATGCAGTAGCAGGGAATATACACTTGCCTGGACCCGCCTCCCCCAGACCTTGTGGCCAGGGCAGACCATACTTTCTCTTTAGATCGTAATATCCCGCGTAGAGTTCTATGAAATACTCCAGCGGCAGAACCTTTGATCGGTTCTTCCCGAACCAGGACAAGGGGTTCAACGGCCCAGTTGTCAAACTTACGAGTCACCTCGTTGCGCATGAAGAATTCTATTCCTTCTAGGGTTGAGAGTACCGCATCCTTCGGATTCTTGAAGCCTATCTCGAATCCGTTGCAATTGGCCATCGCAACACCGGCAACAAAGTTTGATTAGCAAGATGCTGCGCTCAAAGTTCGCGATAAAGAGCGAGGAACTACCGAAACTCGACGCCATCATACAGGAGATGTTCGCGGAGTTCGCCGCCCTCTCCGGCGTCAAGCAAGAGCTGAAAATCGCCGAATGAGCAAACCGAGGGCCGTGAGTACACCAAAGTCGCGGAGATAAGGGCCCCTCCTTGTCGTTCTCTCGGATGGCCTTCACATTCGTGTTCGTCGGGTTCAGTCCATTCCCCTAATCTAAGATGAAGAAAGCCGGAAAATTTTTAGGCGAAACCGCCGAAAGGAAGCGAGATTGGTGAGTAATCAAGATTATGTCAAGACCTTTGCGGTAGACCAAACTCCGAAGGAAGCCTTCGATGCCATCAATAATGTTCGTGGATGGTGGGGAGGAGATTTCAAAGGTAGTACAGACAAACTCGGTGGCGAGTTCACGTATCGCTACGAAGACCTCCATCGTAGCAAACTGAAAATAACAGAATTCATTCCCAACAAAAAAGTTGTTTGGCTGGTTTTGGAGGGCGGCCCGAAGTTCACCAAAGACCAAACCGAGTGGAAGGGCACAAAAATCATGTTTGAGATCTCTAAGAAAGGCGACAAAACGGAAGTCCGCTTCACTCACCAGGGTTTGGTTCCCAAACTCGAATGTTACGATTCCTGTGCAGACGCATGGGGTTCTTACATCGGGGGTAGCTTACGGAGTTTGATTACTACAGGTAAAGGGCACCCCGACTAGTAAGAAAAAGGAGATGGGGAAAGGCTCCTCTATGATTGAGGGCTAAGATCAAAAACTGAGTTTCAGGACTTCCCGCTCACCTGCTCGCCCCAGCTCTTGGCGCGGCCCTCGCCGTTAAGGAACGACAGAGCGGCGTCGACCATTTGGGGTGCGAGGCCCATTTCGTAGTGCGTGAGATTCGGCAGGATTGCCAAGCGATTCAGCGACATGTGCTCGCGTTGCCAGCCGGCGTCCTTCAGGCCGCCGCCGAGCAGATGGTAGAACTTCACCGCGTGCTCCGGTCGGATCATATCGCTGTCGCCGTAGATGAGTATCACCGGCATGGTCAGCTTCTTGACGTCCGCCGACCAGTCGTAGGACTTGCGCATGTAGGCGCCCATTGCATCGAGCAGCTTCGGGAACTCTTCCGGATGCGGCGCAATCGCCACGTATGACTTGTACATCGGCGTTTGCTTCATCTGCTCCAACATCGTGGCACTCACTGCCGCCTGTTGCGGCAACATCTCCGGATAGAACCCGTCTTGCGCAAATAAGGTGGAAACCAGCGCCAGGCGGCGAACCATTTTCGGATGTTGAGCGGCGAATTGGAACGCGACGCCACCACCCAACGAATAGCCGAGCACGTCCACCTTGTCGTAGCCGAGCTTCTTCAGCACGCCGGCCATGTCGTTACCCATTTCGACCAGGCTGATTTCGCGATCACCCAACGGCGTGCGGCCGTGGCCCTGCAGATCTACGCCGATGACCTGTCTGCTCTGCGCAAGCTTGGTCAGGTTGGGCCCGAACATCTCGATCTGGCCCAAGCCGCCATGAAGGAGCAGCAGCGGCTCGCCCGTGCCATAGACGGCGTAGTAGTAGTTCACGCCGTTGACCGCGGCATGGCCGCTCTTGGTGGGCTTGGGTAGTGAAGTTTGCATGGGAGGATTCTCCTGGGCTGCTTGAACGATCGTCGAGGCGACAAAAGCTGGCGGCATATAACCTGTTCGTTCCTCAGTTAGGAAGAGGCTGCGATTCGCGCTTCAGGCTGGACCGCCCGATGACCGAAGACCAGGGACACGGGGGATGGTCGGAGTCTGCAAGGAGGCCCATGCCTTCGACAGCGGGAACCGAAGGACAGCCTATGCTGCCACCAAGGTCTTCCTTGAAGCAAACGGCGAGAAACTAGACATCGACGTATAACCGAAGGTCGTAACGGGCATTCGAGAAGGGTTTTATCAGACCAGGGAGGTCATGGAATGGCTGAAAGGTCGTGGAATCAGAGCGTTAGTATGTCCCTGAAGGGGAGTTCCGAAGACCGCTATCGGAGATTATCAAAAGGGACAGGGCCATCC
>VBPK01000112.1 GCA_005877225.1 Nitrososphaerota archaeon | reverse complement strand
CTTCTCGATAGCTCTTGCCGCTGCCGAAGCCTCGGTGATACTAGCAATTGTGGTGGTCGCTTACAGGCTGCACAAAGACGTAGACGTGAGCGAACTGAAGACGCTGGGAGGTTAGCGCGCTGCAAGAAGAGATGCTTCTGCACGGTCCGCTACTCGAAAGGCACGCCCGTCTTCAACTAACTCTCGCGCATCCGATGGATCTCTGTCCTCTCGCAGTTATCCGCACGGCTTCAACCCATAAATGGTGAAACCTTGGCGATCCCATACCTCCTTCTGCAGACGATAGTGGTCCCGCTCATCGCCGCCGCGGTAACCTACCCGCTGGGTAGAAGGTTGGGCAGGAGGGTGGGATGGGTCTCCTTCGCCGCGCTCCTCTACACTTCTGTCCTTCTACTTCTCGCAGGAATCGAGATATTCAATACAGGCGCTCCGATCCGTGAGGAGTACGCGTGGGCTGCCATAATTGGCCTCAAGTTCGGCTTCCTGGCCGACAACCTGAGCCTCCCCGTCGCGCTCGTAATGAATGCGGTCGTTGCGGCAACCTCCGTATACTCGATGCCCTACATGAAACACAGGCTGGAGGCGATGTTTGGCAAAGAAAGGTCCGACCAGTATCCTCTCTACTTCGTGAACTACCTTCTCTTCGCGGTAGGGCTGGCGGGGGTCGCGCTTTCAACGAACCTGATTGAACTCTACGTCTTCGTCGAGCTCGTCCTCATCCCATCCTACCTCCTGATAGGGCTCTTCGGTTATGTCGATAAGGAGAGAATCGCACTGATGTACTTCATCTGGAATCATGTGGGAGCGTTTCTCTTTCTCGCGGGCATCCTGATCGTCTACTTCACGAGCGGCAGCTTCGACATCGATGCTATGGCTTCGATTGCTAGAAATCCTCTCGCCTTCTGGGTCGTCTTTCTCATACTCGTAGGATGGCTCTTCAAGATGGCAACCTTCGGCTTTCATGTTTGGCTGCCGTGGGCGCACGGCGAGCATCCCACATCGATAGCGGCGATAATCGCGATAATCGTTGGCCTAGGGAACTACGTCATCGTGAGGCTCTTGGTGGCGCAACTCTTCAGCGTCTTCCGGCTCTTTGGTCTGCCCCTCATGGTCTTGGCTGTCGTGACGATGTTCTACGCTGGCTATTCCACCATGGTTCAGGACGACGTCAAGCGTCTTTACGCCTGGTCGACGATAGGGCAGACAGCCTACTCCCTGCTGGGCATCGGGAGCCTGACCGTCCTCGGAATCACCGGGGGTGTCTTCTACTTCGTCAGCCACATGATAGGAAAGTGCATACTCTTCTCGACGGCGGGGATTCTTCTCAGTCAGACGGGAACGAGGGACATCAGAGAGATGGGGGGGCTCGCTAAGAGGATGCCCGTCACCGCCATCATCGCGCTCTCGGGGACCCTGATACTCTCCGCCGTCCCTCCGCTGAGCGGGTTTCAGGCGGAATGGATAATGTTTGTCGGGATCTTCACTCAAGGAAGCATAGGCTCCCTCGCCTACGGCGTCGTGGCTGTCTTCGGCATGATAGCAACCCTCTTCACCGTCGCTTACACCTTCTGGCCCATCCGCCGCATCTTCTTTGGACCGATCTCGTCGGCGATGGAGGGGGTGAAAGAGGCCCCCTTGACGATGACTGCCCCTCTGCTCTCCCTCGCCGCAATTTCGATAATCATAGGCGTCTACCCTGAGTCTGTGGCCCGGTACCTCTATCCGTACGTCAGCGGCCTTCCCGTCCTGGGAGGATGACAAACCAATTGAGTGCGCTCCTCCCCTCCTACTACCTCTGGATGGTCGTCCTTCTGCCCTACGCTGGAGCTTTGATCGCGCCCCTCCTTGCGAAAGCTCCAAAGGCCAGAAACCTCCTGGCTGTTCTCTTCTCCTTCTTGGCCGCCCTCTTTGCACTCCTCCTCCTCCTGCCGATCTTGCAAGGACAGTCGCTAAGCGTGTACGACTCTGTGATTCCGAGCAGTCTTCCGTGGATACCGGAGATAGGGGTAAACGTCGGTCTGCTACATGACCCCTACACCGTAATCCTCGCGAACGTTGTGGCGTGGGTGAGCTTTCTCATCATGTTCTACAGTCTAGAGTACATGAAAGGGGAGGAGGGGTTGACCAGGTACTGGTTCTTCATGAACTTCTTCCTCGGGAGCATGCAGCTCATCGTTCTCTCCGACAATTTCCTTTCTCTCTTTGTTGGCTGGGAACTCGTCGGTCTTTGCAGTTATGCGCTCATAGGGTTCTACTACAGCGACGAAAAGAAGTACTGGGTGGGCACGCCGGGTAGGAGTGCCCTGGGTGAGGAGCAAGCCTACCCACCATCCCATGCTGGAATGAAGGCCTTCGTCATGACAAGGGTAGGAGACGTCGCGATGCTCATCGGAATCATCCTTCTCTTCGTCTACTCGGGGACTTTCAACTACCAGCAGCTTGCCAACTCGACCGGCTGGGTCCTCTCGCTATCCAGGTCTGGTCTCCTCGTCCCCGTTGCCCTGCTCATCTTCGGGGGAGCGGTCGGAAAGTCTGCTCAGTTCCCACTTCACGAGTGGTTGCCGGATGCGATGGCAGGGCCCGCACCCGTCTCCGCCCTCATCCACGCCGCCACGATGGTCAAGGCGGGAGTCGTGCTCGTCGCGAGGGTCGCTCCGCTATTCTACTTCGCTGCCGCTGCGAGCTCCTTGACAGTACAGCCCTTCTTTCTTACAGTCTCCTGGATTGGAGCCTTTACAGCCTTCCTTGCAGCCACGCAGGCGCTCGTCGGCTTCGAGTTGAAGAAAATCCTCGCCTACTCGACCGTCTCTCAGATAGGATACATGATGATGGCGATCGGGTTGACCGGACTCTCCGCGGACTTCGCACAGGGTCTCTCCGCGGGGCTCTACCAGTTGCTCAGCCACGCGATCTTCAAGGCGTGCCTCTTCATGGCCGCGGGAGCACTGATTCACCTCTCGGAGTCGAAGTACATAGACGAGATGGGCGGCCTCAGAAGTAGGTTGAAGATCACCTTCGCTGCATTTCTCATAGCGGTGGCATCGCTTTCAGGCGTACCCCCGTTCAGCGGTTTCTGGAGCAAGGATGCGGTGCTCGCCGTGGCGTGGAACGCGGGGCAGACTGGCTTGTTTGCTCTTGGAGCTGTGACGGCTGGATTGACAGCCTTCTATTCCTTCAGGATGCTCGGGATAATCTTCTTCGGGAAGGAGAGCGCGAAGCTGGTGGAAGTCGAGGTCGCGCAGCACGGGATTCGCGAAGTCAGCCCACTGATGTGGGCGCCGTATGTGATACTCGCCGTCGGCACCCTCTTCATCGGCCTTATCTCGGCCCCGCTCGGCGTCGAGAACGCGCTGGATTCGGCCTCTAACGCGTATCTTGTGAGCCTCTTCCCGCAGCTCTCCGCCCAAGCGGTCGCTCCCCCAGCCTTCAACGTCACCTCTGCGGTATCTACACCTTCCTCGAGAATAGATGGTACATCAACGCTGTTTACTACAGGGTCTTCGTCGACCCCGCGATAGGCTTCGCCAAGTGGTCAATCGTCAACGTGGAGGACCGCGTCTTGAGCAAGATAAACACCGGCGGTGTTCTCCTCGGCTTCTACCTTTCATCCGCCGGGAACTGGGTCGACGCCAAAATAGTTGACGGTGTTGCGAATGGGTTTTCAAGCACGGGACAATCCCTCTCGAGAGCGGCGAGGAGGGTCCAGACGGGCATCACGGAGCAGTACATCCTCATCTTTTCAACCGGTCTTGTAGTGCTGCTGATCCTCTTCGTGTTCGCGACGGGGGCGTACAGATTACTGTGAGCTTCGTACTCTCATTGCTGATTCTGGTGCCGCTGGTGGGGGCGCCAGTTTCTTATCTGGCCATAAGGGTGAACAAGAGATTTGGCATTCTTCTCACCCTTGCGATCGCAGCGGCGGCGTTTGCGATCGCATCTTACTCGTACTGGTTTCTCTACGCGAACCTGCCGCCTCCGGGGCAGTACGCGCTGTCGGAGAAGTATATCTGGATCAACCTGTCTTTCATAAGCCTCGATTATCTCCTGGGTCTCGACGGGCTCAGCGCTCCTCTGCTTGTCGTCTCGACGCTTCTTGCCCTGCTCGCGATCATCGGGTCGAGGTCGCAGATAGGACACCACGAAGCAGAGTACTACGCTCTGATCCTGCTTTTCGAGGGGTCCATCGTGGGTGTCTTCACATCCCTGAATCTCATTTTCTTCTACATCTTCTGGGAGCTTGTCTTGATTCCGATGTTCTTCCTGATAGGGATATGGGGAGGACCTAGAAGAAAATACGCGGCCCTGAAGTTCATCCTCTTCACCTACGGTGGGAGCACGATCATGCTTCTAGGCTTCCTGGCCGTCTACCTCGGAACCTCCGTACCGACCTTCGATATACCCGACCTGGCCGGAAAGATACCACCCGGGCTCCAATACCTGCCGCTTCTAGCAACGTTCATCGGCTTCGGGGTCAAGCTCCCCATCGTCCCCTTCCACACATGGTTACCAGACGCTCACGTCGAGGCACCTGCCCCGGTCAGCGTTCTGCTGGCCGGGGTTCTGCTGAAGATGGGAGGCTACGGCTTCATAAGGATCAGCCTGGGCCTCTTCCCGCAAGCATCAATGCAGTACGCCTGGGCGTTCATGCTCGTGGGGGTAGTGACGATGTTCTATGGCGCAATCGTCGCGACGCTTGCGAAAGATCTCAAGCGGATGATCGCCCTAACGAGCATAAATCACATGGGTTTCGTCCTCCTCGGCGCTTTTTCAACCGCCTCTTCAGGCAGCCCGCTGGGGGTTCAGGGAGCGATCTTCCAGATGTTCAACCACGCACTCGCGATAGGTTCCCTCTTCATGCTCTCCGGCTACATACATGAACAGGCTGGAACCAGGGAGATACCGCTCCTGAAAGGGCTCCGGATAAGCATGCCCAGGACGGCGACCCTTCTGATGCTGAGCAGTCTGGCAGCGATGGGCTTCCCGATCTACTCGAGCTTCGTGAGCGAATTCATGGTCATAGCAGCGTCGATATCAGCATTTTCCCCTTACGCAGTCACCGTCCTTGTTCCCGCGCTGACGGGAGCCTACTTCATGTGGATGTTAAGGAGAACCGTCCTCTCAGCCCCGACCGGGAGCGTGGTCGTAAAAGACTCGCCAAGGCTCGACAGCGCGGTGCTCTTCGCTTATCTCGTGCCACTATTCATCTTGCTCATCTTTCCCTACATAAATCTTGATCCCGGCAAAAAAAGAGAAGCGCTGGATATCCGGCTATGTTTTGGTCGTCGCTCTTCTATCCGCCTTGGCGATTGTCGCCTTCAACAGCGTCGCGCCACAGCCCGACCCAGCCTTCAAGAACCTTCTCATCTCTGACTCGCTCGGCAACTTCTTTGCTATCGTGACGGTCACTGTTGCTCTCTTCGTTGCAGTTGCGTCCCTCGAGGCGCTTCGCAAGAGCGACAATGCCCCCGTCTACTACGGGCTTCTCTCCTTCACGGCTCTAGGGATGCTCCTCCTCTCGTTCACTCAGGACCTACTCATGCTCTTCGTCTCCTGGGAGTTGATGAGCCTCCCGACATACGTCTTGGCCGGCTTCGACAAGAAGAGAGTTCAGTCCAACGAGGCGTCCGTGAAGTATGCCATTTTGGGCGCAATGTCATCAGCAATCCTACTCTACGCGATCAGCCTTACGTACGGGCTAACCGGGACCACGCAGATTATTCCCGCCGTCCGCGCCATCGCGGCTCAGCCGCTTAGCCTTGCCACAAGCATAGCGATACTCCTCTTCGTGGCTGGTTTCGGTTTCAAGATGTCTATCGTTCCATTTCACATGTGGATACCTGACGCATACGAAGGCGCCCCGACCACAGTGAGCACGCTCCTCGCGGCGGCGACTAAGAAAGCTGGTTTCGTCGCCGCCATCAGGGTACTCTTGGCCGCTACCACCGTTTACGTGATAACTCAGAATCCAATCTTCACGATGGCCAATATCCTTGCTGTTCTGGCACTCCTCACAATGACTCTCGGGAACGCGGCAGCACTAACACAGAGGAGCATGACAAGGCTTCTTGCTTACTCTAGCATAGCTCAGGCGGGGTACATCCTCGTGGGTTTCGTTGCTTACGCTTACGGCCAGCAGACCAACGCTTTTAGCCAGCAGACCAACGCTTACTTCACAGAGGCGACTATCGGGATGACGGGCGCTCTCTTTCACATACTCAACCACGCGATCATGAAAGGGGCGGCCTTCCTCGTAGCGGCGCTGGTTCTGCTTGAGCTAAAGCGGGGTGACGTAGAAGCATACAGCGGGCTGGGGAGGAGGATGCCCGTGGCAGCATTCACGATGACCGTGGCATTTCTCGCTCTTGCCGGGGTGCCCCCTCTGAATGGTTTTTGGAGCAAGCTCCTCCTCTTTCTTTCCGTAATCAATGGGCCATTCGCCTGGCTTGCGGTAGCCGGAATCGTGAACAGCGCGTTCAGCCTGGGTTACTACGCGTGGGTGATCAAAAGAATCTACATCGACGAGTCGGAGAGCAACGAGAAGGTCAAGGAACCTATTCCATTCATCGTTGTCTTTGGCGTCTCTGTCGGCTTGATGATAGGATTGGGGCTATTTCCTCAGCAGGTGATAAACTTCGCCTCGAGCGCGGTTCCTAACATATTTCCGAGATGAAAAAGAATCGAGTTAAACCGCTATCTCTATGTCGAGGCGGTGCCCAGAATTATTATGGCCATGACCAGGCCGTAGATGGCGATCGCCTCCGCTAGGGCGGTGATGATGAGAGCCATCGACCTGACCTCCGGCCTCTCCGCGAGCGCTGCCATCGCCGCAGCGCCGGCATGCCCAACACCGTAGCCCGCACCCACGGCCGCGAGGGCGAAAACCACACCCGCCGCGATGAACTTCGCGGAGGTGCTGCTGATCACCTCGTTTGGCGAGGCTGCTGCCTGGGCGTGAACTGGGGTCTGAAGGAGTGAGAGGACGAAGATGGCCGCGGCGCCGGCCAAGAAGATCGCCTTACTGTTCAACTTGAAAGTGTCAGGAGGGCTCGACCTACGGCTTATAAGAATTCTGCGGGTTGGTCCTGCTGAACTCTTGTGAAGATTTTCAGGAACAGAGCCCTCACAGAGCCGTGCCACGAAGGAGGTTGAGCATCCTTATGTAAGGTGGCCCTGTAAGATTCATCAAGCGCTTAGCGGGATGAAGACCGTAATCAAGTCTGGGGGTGCAACCGTAAGGTCGGGCAACACTCCGCTGACCTACACGACCGAATCTGGTACGACGTAAACCATCACTGCTTACAGCACCACGAATCACGTCTTCGACCACTGGGACGACGGCACAACGAACCCGACAAGGACGATTACCACCACGACCCAGAACATGGTTCTAACAGCCTACTACAAACCCTAGCCTCGAGTTCCCCTCCCAAAAAAGCCGATGGCCATTCCGATTTTCACATGTTCGCTGGGTCCTTCGAGGCAGGGAAACCCGTGAAGGGCAATTGAACCGATCTCAGCACCGTATTGAGATAGCTCGAGTCAGCGCTTTCTGTGGACTGCGAAATCGGTCAGCTCGAGGAGGAAGGCGCTCGCGTCGTTCTCCGGAAGGACCGCCAGCTCCTTCCTCGCCTTCTCGGCGTAAGTCTCGGAGTACCTCCTGAGCTTCGATATGACATCCGCATTGTTCGAGTCGTTCAGGAGTGCCCTCGTTATCTTATCCTGAGAGCCCCAGTCGAGGAGGTCGTCCCTTAGCTGGTACGCGATGCCGACGAACTTGCCGTAGTTCGCCAGAGCGTCCACACGGTTCGCGGAGGCCCCAGCGATGAGCCCGCCGAGCTTGGCGGAAGTTTGAAAGAGGGCAGCGGTCTTTTCAGAGATTATCTTCACGTATTCGTCCCAGCCCAACTTGTAGTTCTTCGGGTCGACGGT
Source organism: Nitrososphaerota archaeon (assembly GCA_005877225.1). Taxonomy (GTDB): domain Archaea; phylum Thermoproteota; class Nitrososphaeria; order Nitrososphaerales; family Gagatemarchaeaceae; genus TA-13. Next base: position 5,027 of record VBPK01000112.1, on the reverse strand, counting down.
AAGCTCTGAATATTCCCCTTCAGCCATCTGGAGGGCGGCGCTGCTTATCTCGTCGGCCACACGCTTGTCCTTGTACCTGGCCGCGATTGCGAGTATCATCGCGAAGACGAAGTCTGCAGTCAGGAGCGATGAGCTGTACCCGTACCTCACGTGAAACGTCATCTTCCCTCTCCTCGAAGTCTCTTCATCGATTATGTCGTCGTGAATCATCGATTCTGTGTGTAGGAGTTCGACGGCGACAGCCGCATCGAGAAGATGGTCGTCGGTGTATCCGACCGTCTCGGCGGACATCATCAGAATTATGGGCCTGATACGCTTCCCTCCCTCGGTGGCGTAGACGAGTGGGTCGTGAAAGCGAGAACCTGAGTACATCTCAAGCTCCCTCGCGAGCCCTCTGTCGATCTTATCGACGTAGTGCTTCATCTTCAGCTCGATTTGGTTGATGACGGTGGCCCTCCCCTCGCTCAAAATACCCGTTAACCTTAATCGTCACCTCGTCTCTACATATATAACATTTGTCGGCTTGAGAGCCTTGCAAAACCCTTCTAGCGAGCATCTTCTGCTTGGCAATGGAAGAAGTTCCAAGCCGAGCTCGCAGGAAGAACCACGATTCGCGAACCACTTAGCTAGTCGGTGAGTCCTCGGGGGGTGTCTTGACGCGGACCCTTGACTACGATTCCTTGCATAATTCTATCTTTGAGTTTGCTGATTGTAAACGGTTTCTTCATGAAGCGGTGCGTATCTAGTTCCGGGAATGCCTTCTTGAACTCCTCCGGGGACTCTTCGAAGGCCGTGATGAAGAGGACCTTCGTGCTATCGTCGCGTTTCATGATTTCCCGATACAGCTGGAATCCGTTCATTCTTGGCATCCTGACATCAAGAACCACTACATCATACGTATCCGGCCTGAAGTGCTCGAGTGCTTTCTGCGGGTCATTGAAGGCGTCTACCTGTATCCCTTGAAGCTCCAGACCCTGCTTGACGACTTCGGCGATATCGGTCTCGTCATCGACGACTAGAACTTTCTTCAATAGGCAGCCTACAGAAGAATCGTCCAATCCCATTGGTTAAAAAGAGTTCTTAACATTGGTCTCGTCTGGACCCTACAACGAGGACGAAACATTCATCTCTGGGGAGAAGGTAACGGGACAAAAAGGCCCAGGCTTGAGATGAGCCCGTGACGACCGGTCCGCGCTTCACTCTTCATCAGGTTTTCATTCGGGGTGACGGCAGGTACTACCTTCCGCTCCCCAAGCTGAATCGCGTGCAGCGGGACACAATCGCGGCCAGGTTGACGAGAATCGGCTTCCGCGTAGGCGGCGGCGAGCGTTTGAAGGCCTACTCCTCCGCCGGGTTCATCCACGTCGATGGTAGCGGGCTGGCTACTTCCAACATTGATTTGTTCGACCCTCTCGTTCCCCTGATTCCGGAGCTACTCCGGGTCAAGAGGGAGGAGGTCGCCCTCGATGAGCTGGCCTCGATGTACTTTGCCGCGAAGCGGAGTGGGGGGACCCTCCACATTCGCCTCTCGGTAAGGGCAGAGAGCCTTGGGCTCTGGAGAAAACTGAGGGGAGGGGGCGAATCGCTTCTTACCCCGGACGAAGCCGCTGTCCTGAAGCTTCTCCTGAGGGATGCGAGAGGTCGCGTCGAGGCAGTCACCGACTACCCTACGGAGGGGAGCAGGGTTAGACAGATCGGAGGAAGGTTGTACTACCACTCGGCAATCGACCCAGAGGAGTTCGCCTCCAACCTGCGGACGATCGAAGGGCCCAGGCGGAGGAACGCCTACATGCCCAGTAGCGCGACCCTGAGCCTCGGACGCCCCCGCCCGCCCACGAGAAGCGAGCTGATGAGACTCCTGAGCAGCCTAGATGAGTGGTGCTACTTCACCCCACTCTGATTTCGCAAAACTCTATTTCAGTGTCCTTCGAGGCGAAGCGATGCCCCGGTAGTATAGAGTCCCAAGACGTAGAGCCCGGTCAACCAACGGTCGAGAGTATTTCGGCCTTTCGAGTCGAAAACGCGGGTTCGAATCCCGCCCGGGGCATTTTCTCACCATTTACAGGCATTGGAACGATTTTTGCGCCTTTTTTTCATTGCGTCCAAGCGTCCTAATCTGGTTGCAAGCCAGCTTTGAGTATCTCGTACCAAGGAAACACAATTTCGTCCCAACCTGGCTCCACAACATAGTCCGACGCGCGAAGACCTCTCGTCGACGTCAAGAACATCTCTGCAGATTCGTCCACAGCGCTCTGATAGACTCGGAGTTCGACATACTCGGAGCCATGCATGCAAACCCACTGGCTTTCTTTTGAGTTCGTAATCGTTCCTGTCAGTTTCATATGGTCGGGTGTCTTCTCGTGACCTTCCAAGACAGAATCGATATCGTGGGCGACTTTCTCAGGCGTTATCGTGTCGAGCCGTTCCCGCAGGTCGGCCAGCTGAGCCTGGGATGAGGGCGTTCAGCCGGCCCGCGGCATTTCCCGTGCTAGAGTTCAGGCGTATCTGCTTGGACATCTGTGTTGGAGAGATTTGCTGCTCGATTCGTTGCGGGATCAAATCCCGCCCAGAGCATTATCCCTCTTGGCTAAGCGCCCCCACTTGATAGGCCGGGTCTAATGCCCTGTGGAGTCCAGGTACGAGCTAGCGGACGTGCTGCCTGACGCTGCAGATTGGTGCAAATAGTTACTTATCAGCCTATGAACCCGCGTGGTCCAAATCCTGCAGGACCTAGTGAAAATCTTGCAAAATCGACGAATACTATTAAGTGCGACGGCGATTAACTCATCCTGCATCCTCAATGACAGAAGCACTATTCCCTTCGGCAGTTGTGTATTCCTGGACTACGGAGGCCATGTCAGGCATCGTTGCGGCAGCAAGGCACAAGAAGAGTTCTGCTGCGGTTCCATATCATCCTTATGTTCTACCGACGGTGACCTATCATGGAAAAGAATACACCGTGGATACTCAACAAGAGGAATTTAGGAATGTGAAATATGGCGAGTCACCCATATTCGTTCCTTTCGCCAGCGCCCTTGGAGAAGCCTTACTTGGAAAGTTTCAGAGGCGAAGGAGGAGAGACTCGCATGTCCAACAACCTCAGCCTGAATGAGGTCTGACCCTCTAGCTGCTGCCTTGTGTCTCCCGCTTGGCCAGATTACTTGTTACTTCGATTGCTTACGATGACGAAGCCCGCAGCGGAAATCCGACCACCGTCTCGCCCAGCGCCTCCATTCGAATGAATCTGTGCCTTTGCTGCAATTGAGCTGAAGCGAGATTCAATAATCCATGGGAAAATTACTAGAAATTTTCTATCATATTGAGTGCGTACCCAGATATGTCCTCCTGAACTCGTGACTGTCAGGCCATGAGCATCATGGAGCGTCCTCGCGTCGTTCTGGCAATCGCCGCCTCCGCCATCCTACTCTTGGTGAGTGCCTTCGTTCCGGCGATGAATATCACCCACGCGGCACCGGGGGACGTCACCCAGGTGAAGTCAGGCCTCGTCGCATCGGATTCACTCACGACCGGAAACACATCCTCTTGGACGTTCGGAGGCGAAGCGACCATCCTGCCGGGAGCGAAGTTCACCCACTCCGAGGATGCCCAGGGGCTCCACATCGGCGTACAGGCGGGTGCCCCTAGTCAGTGGGCCGGGTTCTACGCAGTGACCCAGAACACGACCGCATCCCTCTTCCACGCCTTCATCACTCTCCCCTACGCCTCGATGCCCAAGGGTGAAGAATACAACACGGGCATATACGTCCAAACGTCGAATAAGAACATGATAAACTACATTGGATGTTTAGCTGTCGCTTGGGATGGGGGTCCCTACTTTTGGACCGTAAACCACTCTTTCGGCCCTGCGGATCAAACTACGACTATCGAGACACTGTACCAATCGAACGGCACTATGCCTCTCGCTCAGGACTGCACGATCATCACCAACGGCAACAACTTCCTGAAGGTCTACCTTGGTGGCACGGTAGTCGTCAACAGGAACAACCTGACTCTGTCTATACCTCCCCCGTTCAATGCCTACCTCGAGGTCGAGACGACCTCGACCAGCGCGATGCGCAACGGAACCTACACCGACTACTACGCCACGCTCGGAGAGGATGTCACCGTAAGCGGTGCCCCGCCGGGCGGCAAGGTACAGATAGAGGACTCGTCGGGTGGCGTCCTGGTGAGTAGTACCGCAAATGACACGGGTGTCGCAACCCTGAATGTGGTACACCGTCTCCACGGCTTAGAGAGAGATATCGTTCAGCCGACGAGAGCATATTGGTTCCGTCGGACTCTCGACCCTCGTTGTTCTGCGAAGATTCATGAGCCTGGAGAAGCACGAGTAGGCCACGGCCGACGCAGAATAATCTCCCACTCGAGAGGCATTCCTAACCTAGGCCGGCTCTTCAGCGCCTTCTCGTCTCTTCACCTGAAGCGAGCCTCAATAATCGGCGCAAGAATCAGCAAAAATTTTCCATTAGATTGATTCCATACCGAGATATGTCTCCTGGGAAACTAGTAACTGCGTGGTCATGAGAGTTATCGGGCGCCCTCGCGTCGGGGTGGCAATCTCCTTCTCAGCGATACTGCTGTTGGCGAGTGCATTCGTTCCGGCGATGAACATCACCCACGCGGCATCGGCTACCATCACGCAGGTGAATTCAGGCCTCGTCGCCTCGGATTCGCTCACTACCGGGAACACAGCCGGCTGGGCAATCGCGGGCAACGCCCCCCCGGGAGGGTCAGTTTCCAATGAAAACTCGAGCGGGCTATACCTCGCCGCAAAATCAGCCGCCAGCGGCACGTGGGCCGGATTCTTCGCTAACTTCATCGATTATGTCGCCTGCGCAGCCGTTGTGAGCCCCTCGGGATACTACTGGTCGCTCGTTCAAGCATTCGGGCCTGCGACGGGAGCAGTCACAACGACCAATCTGTGGACCTCAGCGCTGAACACCCTCCCCCTCACCCAGGACTGCACCATCATCACGAATGGGAACAACTACCTCAAGATGTATCTTGGG
>VBPK01000164.1 GCA_005877225.1 Nitrososphaerota archaeon | reverse complement strand
TCTACCTTAGTGCGCTTCGTCGGGCCCAAGAGGGTGACAGTGGTCTTCGTGATTCCCATCAGTATATGGGGTGAAAGCCGCATATAATCTACACCGAGACCGAACCGGTCGCTTGTCTTCAGATCTCTGGTGCCGCACCGCTTTGCGTTGGTAGCCCTGTGCTGCGACACAAGATAATATCGATGGTGAGCAGAAAGTGGAAACCGAGGCTGGGTTTCCTCAACGCTAGCCCAGGGACCGCCAGAAGGTTCGGTGACGGTCACCCGTGCCGAGAGTTAGACCTTCCGCCTCGTCGCCTTCGAGACTATCAACGGAGCGTCCTTCTTGAATGCCTCCTTGACCCCGAGAATCTCTATGCCTATGATTTCGCCCTCCTTCGACAAGTCCATCACCACGTTCTTGGACACCTCGACGCTCTTCCAATAGCTTCCGTTCTTCAGCTGTATCCCGAGAACATCCTCCTTTTCGTCGTAGTGTACATCGATCAATTTCTCACCTGTTTAGCCAGAAGGCAGCTGTAATCATATACCTTTTTTGGGCCGATGATACTGTAGACCACCCTAAGCGTTCTGCCCGAGGGCGGGATTCGCATGGTCGCGTGGAGAACGCCCTGGCCGTCTTGGGTCTCTTTCTGTTGCCCCCCGAGTGATCGCGAGAATGACCTCTCTGTCGGTTATGTCGGACCTGTACTTTCTCTTCCACTTCCAGTGCTCCGATGCCTGTAGGCTCGTGTTCGTTCAATTGAACGAGGCTGATAAGCACAACTGAACCAAGTTTTCTGTTCACAGAAAGACGAACAACTCCAACTGATGAAAGATTTAGATACGCCACTGGAATCCGACGCCTACTTCCGGAAACGTGATTGTATTGGGTGAAAAGAAGGTCATCTCTGCGCTTGTATCGGGGGGTGAGGCCACCGCCGGCCCGCCCCTGGGCCCGGCCCTGGGCCCCCTCGGTGTCAACGTCCTTGCGATCGTCAACGAGATTAACAAGGCGACGGCAGACTTCAAGGGGATGAGAGTCCCAGTCAAGGTCGAGGTAGACCAGGAGACCAAGCAGTTTACCGTAAACGTCGGGACCCCCACAACCTCCGCCCTGATTGCAAAAGAAGCGGGAATCCCCAAGGGGTCCGCAAAACCCAACCTCGAGTTCGTCGCCGACCTCCCCTTCGATAAAGTGGTGGGAATCGCGAGAAGCAAGATCTCCGGGTCGTACGCCAAGAGCCTCCGTTCAGCCGTGAAGGAGGTCGTGGGAAGCTGCGTCAGCATGGGCGTCAAGGTCGAGGGGACCGACCCACGAGAGTTCATGAAGCAGATCGAAGGCGGCAAGTGGGACGCCAAATTGAAGTGAAACCCACAACTCTTTTAACGACAACCAGCGCCACAGGGATTTCGAAGTTATGCTCTCAAGCCAGCAGCTGACCGACCTGATCAAGAAGGGGAAGGGTGAGGCCAAGGAGAGGAAGTTCAACGAGGCCGTAGAGGTGATTCTGACCCTCAGGGAGGTGGACGCCAAGAAGGCGGACCTTAACGTGAACGAGACCGTCTACCTGCCCCATCCCACCTCCAAGGTCGCGCGGATCTGTTTCATCGGCGCGGGGGACATGGCCCTGAGGGCGAAGAATGCGAAGGTTGACGCGGTCATCGACCCTTCACGACTCGAATCTTTGGCGGGGGACAAGAAGGAGGCGAAGAAGGTTGCCCGCTCCTACGACTTCTTTCTAGCCGACACCGCTCTGATGCCCAGAATAGGCAAGATACTCGGGCAGTCGCTGGGGCCGAGGGGGAAAATCCCCATCCCGGTCCCTCCCAACGCACCAATCGAGGCGATGATCCAGAGGATGCGAACCGCGATCAGGGTAAGGAGCAGGGGTTCACTCGGAATAGCCGCGAAGGTCGGGGAGAGGAAACTCTCAGACTCGGAACTGGCGGAGAACGTCCTCGCGGTGGTCCAGGCGGTCGAGAAGAAGCTCCCGCAAGGGGAGAAGAATATCAAATCAGTTATCGTGAAGACTTCGATGGGTAAGCCTGTGAAGCAGGCGGTCGGGCAGAGTTGAGCGAGACAGTCCAGGTCCACGAGCCCAACCCCAGGAAGAAGGCGATTGTGGAGAAGACCGCGATACTCGCGAGCAAGTACCCAGTCATCGTCGTGACGAACCTCTCGAAGGTCAGAGCCACGCAGCTGATGGCCGTGAGGAGGGCGCTGCGGGGAAACGCAGAGGTCTTCGTCGTCAAGAACACACTGGCCACCCTCGCCCTCAAGAATGCGGGGATAAAGAACGCCGACGAGCTTCTCAAGCACCTGACGGGGCAGAACGCGCTGATCTTCTCGAACCTCGACCCCTTCAAGCTCTTCCTCACCTTGGAGAAGAACAAGGTCAACCTTCCCGCGAGGGCGGGAGACGTCGCGCCGGAGGACATAATCGTCCCGGCGGGGAATACGGGCCTCCCGGCGGGGCCGGTACTGAGTGAATTCAGGGAAGCCGGGATACCCACGAAGATCGAGGCAGGCAGCGTCTGGGTAAACAAGGACTCCGTTGCGGTGAAGAAGGGGAGCGTAATCTCGCCAAAGCTGGCCAGTCTCCTCTCGAAGCTGGGGATCAAGCCGATCAGAGCCGGCCTCTCCATAGCCCTCGGCTACGAAAGAGGGCTCATCTACAGTGGCGACCTCGTCGCCATAGACCTCGAGAAGTACAGGGAGAGTCTGGTACAGGCATACGCCTCCTCGAAGGGCCTCGCGATCGTGATAGGTTACATGACGAAGGAGACGGCCCCGGATATCATCGCGAAGGCCTACAGGGAAGCGCTCGCACTGGCGACCGAGACGGGCACGGTGACAAGGGAGACCGCCCCGCGCATCTTCGGAAAGGCAGAGGCGGAAGCCTCCGCACTACTCGCGAAGGCCAAAGAGCAAGGCTTCCAGTAACACGCAGGTTCCGTGAATTATCAGCCGAAGAGGGAGGCTAGACCAGCCAACGCTTCCTCTTCCTTCTTTTCTTCCTCTTTCGGCTTCTCCTCGGCCTTCGCGGCCGGCGCTGCCTGCGCCTGACCTGACGGGGCCGGTGCAGCCATCATGGAAGCGTTCTTCAGGGCTTCGTCGATGTTTACCTCGCTCAAGGCTGAGGCGAGCGCCTTGATCTTGACCGTGTCGGGAGGTACCCCAGCGGCCTTCACGACGCTCGTGAGGTTCTCCTCGTTCACAGGCTTACCGAGCTTGTGCAGCAGGAGAGCAGCATAGACATACTCCAAGTGAAATCGCTGTCCTCCGTTTTGATGTGCGTATTTAAGATTTCGAGAATGGGGAATGAAGATGCTTAAATCGGAGGCTAGGATAGAAGTCAATGGACGCCGTGAAGAAGACCAAGGAGGACAAGGAACTCGAGGAAGATATGAGGTTCATTGACGAACTGCATCGGGATCCGGTCAAGCTGGAGATATGGGTAGACAGAGTGGTCGAGGGTTGGAAGAAAAAGAGAGCCTCAGGAAGGCCGTTGAAGATTTCGAAACGATGATGAGGAAGCGCGTCGTGAAGGCGGCAAGACGAAGCCCTGAAGACTTCCCCGACGAACTTGCCTTGCTGGACTTGGCACTCGAAGTCAAGCTGAAGCTTTCGGTATCCGACTGAGAACGAGTTCCCCGCTCCTCTCGCCGTGCGACCAACCTCGCTCCCTCTTGAGGGGCGAGTGACGTCTCCTCGCATACATCACTGCCTTCGGCAGAGTCCCCATCATCGGCGTAGGCTAAGAAAGCAGGATTAGCTCCAACGGGGACATTTGCGTGACAGTTTGGGCAGACACCCCGCCGGCAGGTATGACCCACGAGGTTGCTTCTCTACGCGTGGAACATCTCGCTCTACTCAACCTGAAACAGCGTTTCCATCTTTATTTACTCTCAGCGGCGGACTAGCGAGCCTGTGACCTCGGTCAGTTGGATGAGCAGAAGGAGATACTGAGGAAGCGATTTTCAGCCGAATACAGGAAGTACTATCTCGTCGACCTCTTCAGGCGCAAGGGTTTCGTAAGGAAGAAGTGTGAGAACTGCGGGAAGTACTTCTGGACCCTCAACGAGACGCGTAAGAGGTGCGACGACCAGCCGTGCTCGCCCTACACATTCATCGGCAACCCCCCGACCGAGAAGAAGCTCGACTACGTGAACACCTGGAAGACCGTTGAGCGTTTCTTCGTCGCCAAGAAGCACGCGAGCATCAAGCGCTACCCCGTCGTCAGCCGATGGCGCCCCGACCTCTTCTTCACTGTCGCCTCGATAATCGACTTCCAGAGGGTTGAGGGTGGGAAGGTTGTCTTTCAGCTCCCGGCCAACCCACTCATCGTCCCCCAGATGTGCCTCCGTTTCAACGATACACCCAGCGTCGGGGTAAGTGGAAAGCACTACACCTCGTTCTGCATGCTAGGGCAGACGAGCATCGCCGGCAAGGGAGGGTACTGGAAGGACAGGTGCATCGACCTCGACTTCGAGCTTCTCACGAAGAGCTTCGGGGTGGAGGAGAACGAGGTCTCGTTCATAGAGGAAGTCTGGCTGGGATACGGGGCATTCGGCTACTCTCTCGAGTACTTCGTCCGTGGGCTGGAGCTCGGGAACGCCGTCTTCACCTCATTCGAAGGCACCCCCTCGAAGTACACCCCGATGAAGGAGAGAGTTGTGGACATGGGCGCGGGCCTGGAACGTCTCACCTGGCTCACCCAAGGGACCCCCACCTCGTACGACAGCAACTTCGCGGATGTCTTGAAGAAGATGAAGGAGGTCTCCAATGTAGAGTACGACGAGGCCCTCTTCCTCCGTTACTCGAGGATTGCGGGTGCGATGAACCTGGACGACTACAAGACGATCTCGGAGGCGAGAGGGGTCATCGCCAAGTCGCTCGGTGTTGATGCCACCAGGCTGGCAGGGCAGTTTGGGCCCCTGGAGGCGATGTATGCGATCGCGGACCACGCCCGGACTCTCCTCTTCGCCATAACGGACGGGATGCTACCGAGTAACTCTGGAGGAGGGTACAACCTGCGGGTGCTCTTCAGAAGGGCCCAGAACTTCATACGGCGCTACGGCTTCAGGCTCACGTTAGGGGAGGTTGCCAACTGGCACATCGACTACCTCTCCAGGATGTATCCCGAGCTCGCGGAGCACCGGGAGGACGTCGGGGAGGTATTGAGCGTCGAGGAAGCGAGGTACACGTCGTCAAGCGATAGGGTGGCCAAGATAGTTGCTTCTGTCTCCTCCTCTGGCCAGAGCCCCTCCACCGAACAGCTCGTGCAGCTGTACGACTCGGAGGGGGTTACCCCGGAGCAGCTCTCCGCTGCGGGTGTGAACGTGTCTCTCTCTGAGAACTTCTACGACCAGGTGCTCGCCAGGCACGCCACGAAACAGAGGGAGGTGGAGGAGGAACGCCCGAGCTTCGCGGTCGCGAAAGTTGCACCCACGAAGCTCCTGTTCTACGACGAAGGTGCGAAGTTCGAGTTCAAAGCAAGAGTCCTAAAGGTCTTCGAAGGCAAGTACGTCGTCCTCGACAGGACAGCCTTCTACCCCAGGGGTGGGGGTCAGGAGCCCGACCATGGGAGAATCGGGGATGCCCAGGTCGCAGAGGTGGTGAAGTACGGGGACGTCGTGATCCACACCGTCGTCGGCAAGACGCCGAGGAGCGGCACGACGGTCGACTGCCAGGTAGACGGGACCCGCCGGAGGAAGATAACCCAGATACACACGGCCACCCACATCCTGAACGCCTCTTCGAGGCAGGTGCTCGGTCCGTGGGTCTGGCAGCACTCCGCCTTCAAGGAGGAGGATTACGGAAGGCTGGACATCACGCACTTTGCGCACCTGACGCAGCAGGAGGTCGAGAAGATCGAGGACCTCGCAAACGAGGTCGTCAGGAAGAACCTACCCGTGAACACTTCCTTCATGCCCCGGCAGGAGGCGGAGGAGAAGTACGGCTTTCGGATCTACCAGGGCGGTATAGTCCCCACAAGATCGATAAGGATAGTCAATATCGGAAACTGGGACATCGAGGCCTGCGGCGGCACCCACGCGAAGAGAACCGGGGACGTCGGCCTGGTGAAGATAACGAAGGTAGAACGAGTTCAGGATGGGGTTGAAAGGCTGGAGTTCGTCGCTGGGGAGTCGGCGATCGAGTACGTGCACCGTATGGATTCCGCTCTGAACCATGTGTCGGCCATCCTCGAGACGCAGAGGGAGAACATCGCGAAGGTAGCCGAGTCTCTCAAGGCGGAGCTGGAAGCCATCAGAGCAAGGGAGAAGGCGCTGGGGCTGAGGGTGGTCGAGTTATCGACAGCCGAGGTACTCTCCTCGGCAAAAGAGGTGAAGGGGGTAAAGCTTTATGTCGGGAGCCAGTCATCGCTGACTGAGGAGCTAATTATTGCTCAAGGACAGAAGTGCACCGAATCCGACCCGTCCCTAGTCTACGTCAGCGTCTTTGTCGTCGGCAATTCCGCCAGAGTCGTCTGCTTTGTGGGCGCCAAGGCCAGAGAGAGCGGTCTCTCCGCCGGCGAGATCGCCAGACAGGTTGCGGGCCTGCTCGGAGGCTCGGGTGGCGGGTCGGCGGCCTTCGATGGCTGAAGGCATGGAACGAGAGGCACCTCTTCGAGTCGGACCCTCTGAAGGGTAAGAAGAAGGTCTTCGTCACCTTCCCCTATCCGTACATGAACGGCCCAGTCCACATAGGCCACTGCTTCAGCGCGACGCGCGTCGACGTCTATGCGCGCTTCAAACGGATGCAGGGGTACAACGTGCTCTTCCCCTGGTCCTGGCACTGGACGGGGGAAACGATTGCCGGAATGAGCTACAGGCTTGAGCAGGGCGACAGTCAGGTCAGGCGGGCGTTCATCGAGATCGACGGCGTGCCAGCCGAAGAAGTCAAGAAATTCACCAACCCGGAATACCTGGCATCGTACTACACGAAGGTTAGTCGAAGGGTGGTCCAGGCAACGGGTTTCTCCATCGACTGGAGGAGGGAGTTCACCACCGTCGACCCCGCGTACAAGAGATTCATCGAGTGGCAGTATCTTCGATTGAGAGAGCTGGGCTACGTGGTGCAGGGGACACACCCGGTTGTCTGGTGCTCCCTCGACCAGAGCCCAACTGGAGACCATGACAGGCTGGAGGGTGAGGGCGTTTCTCCAGAGGAGTTCAACCTGTTGAAGTTCAAACTGGGAGACTTCGCCCTCGTCGCCGGCACTCTGAGACCGGAAACCATCTTCGGCGCCACCAACCTCTGGGTCGACCCCGACGCCGAATACTCCGAAGCGAGAGTGGATGAGGAGCTGTGGATAGTGAGCTCCTCCGCGTTACGGAGACTTGCCGAGCAGAAGCACGAGGTCACCCCTACACGCTCCTTCTCGGGGGCGGACCTGGTGGGGAGGTACGCAACGGCACCTCTGACGGGCACGTCCCTCCCGATACTCCCCTCCGGGTTCGTCGACGCCGGCCTGGCCACGGGTGTGGTCTACAGCGTCCCCGCTCATGCACCCTACGACTACATGGGTTTGAGGGACATTCAGTCCGGCAGAGCAGCGGTGTCCAGGCGGGTGAAGGAGATAGCCGACCGAATCGAACTGATCTCCATGATTGAAGTCCCCGGACACTCTCAGTATCCCGCGGAAGATGCGGTGAAGAAGTTCGGGATCAAGGATTCGACGGACGCGAGGCTGGCTGATGCGACGGCCGAAGTCTACAAGGAAGAGTTCCACAGAGGGGTCATGAAGGCGAACACGGGCTTCGCGGGACTGAAGGTCAGCGAGGCGAAGGAGAGGGTAAGCGAGGCGCTCGCAAAGGAGGGGCTCCTGACCAAGATGCATGAGCTGCCACAGCGCGTGGTCTGTCGCTGCGGGACGAGGTGCTACGTGAAGATACTCGAGAATCAGTGGTTCCTGAACTACTCAAACGAAGAGTGGAAGGCGAAGACGAAGGAGCTTCTCAGGAGGGCGAGCGTCTTTCCCCCGGAATCCAGGGAGTGGTACAACGCCACCATCGACTGGCTGAGAGACTGGCCCTGCGCGAGAAGGTCGGGTATGGGAACCAAGCTGCCGTGGGACAAGGAGTGGATTGTGGAGACTCTCAGCGACTCGACGATTTACATGGCGTTCTACACGATCAACAAGTTTGTCAACGCGGAGAGGGCAAAGCCTGAGCACCTGTCTCCCGAGGTTCTGGACTTCGTCATCTTGGGGAGGGGCGCCGCGGCCAACCTGGCGAAGGCAGCCAAGATGTCCGAGACGCTGTTGAGGGAGATGAGGGCGGAGTTCCTCTACTGGTACCCCGTCGACCTCAGGAACTCTGGAAAGGAGCTGATACCGAACCACCTCACCTTCTTCGCCTTTCATCACGAGGCGATGTTCGGGGAGAAGCTCTGGCCCAGGGGGTTCAGCGTCAACGGGATGATCCAGATAGAGGGGCAGCGGATGAGCAAGTCGCACGGAGTCTTCGTCACCTGGAAGGACGCGCTCGAGAAGTTTGGCGCCGATGCCGTTCGCGCAACTGTCGTCCTAGCTGGAGACGGAATGGAGGACACAGACTGGCGGGCGAAGAACGCCGAGGACACGAAGGCGAAGGTCGATTCCCTCGTCTCTTTCGTCGAGAAGAACCTGAACATTGCGGTCAGGAGAGCCCCCGACCACCTCGACAGGTGGCTGACCTCGACGATGAACCGCCGTATAGCGATGGTCACGGCTTCGATGGAGGAGATGAGGACACGCCGGGCGATCTCGGCCGCCCTCTTAGATGTCTGGAACGACCTGAGGTGGTACCTGCACCGCACCGAGAAGCCCAGGCGTCAGACCCTGACGGAGGTCTTCTCCGCCTGGGTCAGGATGCTCTCTCCGTTCATTCCTTTCGTCTCCGAGGAGCTCAACCGGGCGCTCGGAGGGAAAGGGTTGGTCTGCACAGCCGACTGGCCGTCGCCGAAAGACTTCCCCAGAGACGACGCGGCCGAGTTGTCGGAGCTTCTCGTCAGGAGGGTGCTGGATGACGCACGCAACCTGCTCAAGATCGTGAAGCAGCCGAGGCAGAAGCTGAATGTCTACGTAGCTTCAGACGACGCGAGGAGCTACTTCGTCGAGGTGGCGAAGGCGAGGGCGAGGAAAGAAAGCCTGGGCGGGGCGGTAAAGAGATTCGCGAGCTTGGGGATCACTCCGGAACGTGTGGTCAAGCTGCAGTATGAGGCCGGGGACGAGCTTGTCTCCATGTTCGTCTCGCAGCCCGACTTCGACGAGTACGGGTTGCTGAGCGAGGCCTCTGACTTCCTGGCGAGGGAGCTCGGTGTCCGCGTAGAAGTAACGAAGGCCGGACCGCAGGGGATTCACGACCCGGGAAAGAGAGCGAAAGACGCGCTGCCGCTCAAGCCCGCCTTCTACCTGGAGTAGCCTCAGTCGACAACTCTTAAAGTAAGCCGACCCCTCCGCTGAAGGGGTTTGTCCAACCCCACCCTCCTTGAGGAATCCCCGGACAACAGGTTCATCCTACACGTCGACATGGATTCTTTCTACGCCTCGGCGGAGGTCCAGCGAAATCCCGCCTTGGCGGACAAACCTGTAATCGTCGGCGCCGACCCCAGAGATGGGAAGGGGCGCGGCGTCGTGGTCGCCTGCAACTACGTGGCGAGAGATTACGGGGTCAGGTCGGGAATGCCGATATCCCGTGCCTGGGCCCTGTGCCCGGGAGCCGTCTACGTGAGGCCAGACTTCGACTACTACGACAGCCTCTCGGCGAAGGTAATGGGGATAGTCCGCCGCTTCGCTGACAAGTTCGAGCAGGTGAGCATCGACGAAGCCTTCCTTGACGTCTCCGACCAGGTCAAGACTCCAGCGGCCGCCCTCTCCCTTGTCGAGAGGCTGAGACATGAACTGAAGGAGAAGACTGGGCTCGCCTGCTCCGTCGGAATCGCCGAGAACAAGTCAGCGGCGAAGATAGCGACAGATATCAACAAGCCGGATCGTGTCACCCTCATCCCGCGTGGCAGAGCCAAGGAATTCCTCTCTCCGCTGCCTATCGGGAGGATCACGGGAGTCGGGAGGAAGACCGAGCTCCTCCTTCAGAGCCTCGGTATCACGACGATCGGGGACCTCCAGAAGGGTGACGAGGTTAAGCTCGGACGAACGCTGGGAAAGGCGGCCCGTTGGTTGGTGCAGGTCGCGAACGGCGTCGAGCGGGAGGAGATACGCGAGCAGCTTTCAAGGTCGCTGAGCACCGAGCGCACCCTCGAGGAGGATACCACCGACTGGGAGGTGATTGAGCGGATGGTTGGGGCGATGGCAGAGGAACTCGCAAGCCGAGCGACACACGCGAGGCTGAGCTTCAAGAGCGTGGGCATCAAGATCAGGTTCCGGGGTTTCGAGACCCACACCCGCGAGACGAGACTGGTGGCCAGCACACAGGACAAGGGTGTCATTCGCAGGGAAGCACTCCTCCTCCTATCGCGGTTCAGCTCGGGGAAGAAGAAGGTAAGGCTGGTGGGAGTGAGAATTTCAGGGTTGAGGATGATGTCCACTAAGCAAGCCAGCATCGAGAACTGGCTGGGATAAAGGAGGAGAGCGGGTAGCCGAGGGCCCTCGCGCGCGTGCGGCCTCACTAGCTCCCGATTCTGAATAGCTTGGTGCTACAGACGCCACAGACACCCGTCAGAGCCTTCTTTCCGTTTTTGAAGGTGGTGTTCCGCGCATTCGTCATCTCGCGTCGCGCCCTGCACTTCACGCAGTATGCTATCGTCAGTGTGTTCGCACCTCGAAGGAAAACTCGTCTTCCGCGGTATAAACGACCCGAGCCTAAATCTCCTGTCCAACCGTATCACCGTTTTACACTATTTGGAGAACCCAAATAAGGGGTGGGTATCCGCGGGTCGGAAGATGAGATGAGCGAATCTGGGTCGCAGCAGCTCCTGGAGGTTGCGCGAGTCGGGTGCACCACAGGCACTACGAATTCTGGAGGAGGTATGTCCCGGAATTCCAGGTAAAGGCGAACTCGCTTCGTGTCGACTTGATCGTTCTCCTGAGGGTCCTCTTTGGGCTAACCTTCGCCGTGCGCTACCTGGACAGGCACGAAGCCAGCGTGATCAAGCGGTACAGGGCCGTCGCAGAACTGATTCCACCCCAGGACAGGAAGGCCTTCGACGAGATGCTGAGAGACGAGGAAGAGCACGAGAAGGAGTTCGGGCAGAAGATCGAGACTTCGTCTGTTCACTACATCTCATTCGTCGTGCTGGGGCTGGCCGACGCCCTAGTGGAGATAACGGGGATACACGCGGGTTCCCTCGGCATATACAACTCGACCGAGATATCGGGTCTGGCGGGGGTGGTCGCGGGGGCTGCTGCCTCCCTAGCCATGTCCTCGGCGGCATTCGCTCAAGCGAAGCAAGGCTTTACCGGCTCGGCTCGCCTCTCGGCCGTCTACACCGGGGTGTCGTACTTCATCAC
>VBPK01000163.1 GCA_005877225.1 Nitrososphaerota archaeon | reverse complement strand
AATGGGGCGTCGCAAGAAGAATAGTCTGGGCCTGGCTCCTTACGATTCCAGCATCTGCAATCATCGCATGGCTGACATACACGGTCATTATGCCCTTTGTCTAGAAGCGAACGGATGCGAAGTTCTGGTTCTCCGTGATTTTGACGCCCTTGCTCTGCAGCTCCGAGTGAAGCTTCTGCACAAGCTTCGTGTTCAGGGCCACCTCGGGGGGGACCACCCCGATCCCATGCACTTCGCCCCTTCCGACCATCCTCGTCACAATCGAACAGGTGAACCCAGTCGTCTTCCCCATTGAAGTAACCTTCTTCTTCCTGTCATAGAAGTCTATCATCTCGTAGGTTATGCTTGCCCTAGCCGGCCCCTTCCTTCCGACGACTTCTACACGCATCACAGTCACATCCTCCGGGGGTCCCAAGCTGAGGACCTTCGACAGAAGCTCACTTGAAACGTCAATCGGGCTGACCGCGGCCCCATCGAGATTCAGTTTCTCCCTCGAGAAGAGCCCCATCTCCATAAGAAATCGGATCTTCTCAGCGTGTCCCGGCCACCTGACTGTCTTCTCATCGAGAATCTTCATCTCCTTCATCGTGTAGAGGAGTGTCGCCAGGCCATCCGTGCAGAATGCCTCGCACTTCCCGATTGGCGTCGAGAAGATTACCATCCCCACCGTCTCGAAGGGCTTCACCCTGACGATTTTTCCGTCCCTGATTATCCTGGCGTCCTCGAGATACTCCCTAAGCAGACCCACCAGCGAAAAGACGAGCCTGTACCCAAGAGGGGGCTTCGGGTGCTGCGGCAGGCCTCCAACGAAGATGTGACCTTCGACCGCTTCGTCGAGTAGCCTCGCCCCATTGGCGAGAAGAATTCCCGCGAGGCCGGGAGCAAGTCCACATCCAGGGATGAGAAGCGCGCCGCTCTTCTTCGCGGCCGCGGCTAATAGCATCTGCTCGTCCTCGAAGGCGATATCGACCATCTTCGCCCCTGCTGCCACGGCAGCCCTGTTCGCCAAGTTCACGACCCCATGGGGGAGAGCAGATGCGACGACATCGAATTCACGGAGGAAGCTCACGAGTCTCTTCGTGTCTTTCACGTCAACAACATCGGTGGTCAGCTTCTTGGTGGCGGTCATCCTTCTGGTCCGGGCGAGTCTCTCCGGGTTCATGTCTGCGACGACGACCTGGTCAACGTCCGCCGAGCGGGCGAGATCCCACGCGATTACCGAGAAAGACCTTATACGGAACCGGAGTTGAAGGGGCTTCGATATTGATGGACCTGAATCAGGCCCTCGACGAGCCAGTGACGAAGTACATGTCGAAGAACGTCTTGTACCTTCCGGAGGCGAGCACGGTGGTGGAGGCTGCTCGGTCGATGCAGAAGAACGGGATCGCGGCGGCGATCGTTACGAAGAACGGGAAGCCGGTCGGCATAGTCACCGAGCGAGACATCCTCTACAAGGTCGTCGCGGGAGGAATGGACCCACGAAAGGCGAAAGTCTCCGAGATAATGTCATCTCCGATACAGACGATAGAAGACGACTCCAAGGCGGGAGAAGCGTTGGCCAAGATGACGAGACTCGAGATAAGGAGGCTGGCTGTGATGCACGAGGGGAAGATCGTGGGCCTCGTGGTCCAGAAAGGAATCGTTGCCGGGAGCTTGAAGGAACAGGTTCCCCTCCCGGAGCTGTTGAGCCCGAACGAGTTCAGATGTCCCTATTGCGACCAGGTTTTGGAGAACGCGGAGGCTCTCTCCAAGCACATAGACCGCCTTCACATAGGGTCGGGACTGCTTCAGGGCGACTCGAGAAAGTGGTGAAACACCTACCCGGACAGGTAGGTCCTGGTAGTCTCGGCCAGCCAGAGGATTCCCTTCTCAAAGAGGTCCAGTCTGATGCTCTCGTTGGGGGCGTGAATCGCGTTGTCGGGTGGCGAGACCCCTATCGAGACAGCCGGAATCTTGTACCTCTGGGTAAAGACGTACAGCGGTCCTGTCCCCGCCTCTGAAAGCCTCACGACGCTCTTCTTCCCGAAGACACTCTCCCCACCCTTTATCGATGCTTGCGCGAAGGGGTCTCTGAAGCTCGTGCGCGCCGCCGGTTCCTTGCTCTCAACCTCCACCATGACATCTCCGAAGCCTTTCTCCTTCAAGAAGTCCTTGAAGCGGCCCAGAAGTTCCTCCGGTTCTTGGTTCGGGACGAGACGGAAGTCCATCTTGCAATGGATCTCCTTGGGGAGGACCGTCTTCGAACCGGGCCCTGTGTAGCCGGCCCAGATGCCAGCGATGTTCGCTGTCGGGCGCCTCGCAAGAGCCTTCTTCGCCTGAGAGGCGGTGATCCCGCCGACGAAACTCTGGGCGCCGTAGTGACGCTTGAAACTCTCTGCATCGAAAGGCTCCTCCTCGAGAACCCTTTCGTCCTCCTCCGTAAGGTTCTCGACCTTGTCGTACCATCCCGGGACAGAGACACGCTCGTTTTCATCCTTGACCAGGTTAAGGAGGCGAATAAGCCGCCAGGGGGCACTCGGGAGGGCTGCCGCGTTGCTGCTGTGGGCGTCGATGTTGAGCGACTTCACTGCCAGCTCTAGGTAGATCATCCCCTTTACTCCCAACCCCACTATCGGCCTCCCCTCCTCGTCGACGCCTCCCCACTCCCAGAAGACGGCATCGGCCCTGAAGAGCTCCTGATTCTGAGAGACGTAGTCATCCAGGTGCACGCTTCCCACCTCCTCTTCTCCCTCGAAGCAGAACTTCAGGTTGCAGGGAGGCTCTCCGTTCACCTTCAGGTAGCTCTCAAGAAGTTTCAACCTCGAAACTAGCTCTCCCTTGTCATCGGAGACCCCCCTCCCGTACAATCTCCCCTCCCTGAACTCCGGCTTGAAGGGCGGAGACTTCCAGAGGTCGAGCGGCTCCTCCGGCTGGACATCGTAGTGGTTGTAGAAGAGAATCGTCTTGTTCGAGTCGCTACCCTTCATCTCCCCGTATAGCAGCGGGGCGACCCCCTCCTCCCCCCTGAGCACCCTCGTCTGGATCCCGACCTCCCGCATCATCTTCTCGACGAGAGTAGCGCACTCCTCTATCCCCTCCTTTCTCGCCGAGACGCTCGGCTGGGAAGCCAGCCTCGCAACGTCCTTCGCAAATCTGTTCAGGTTGTCGTGAACGTACCCTTCGAACTTCTCATCGAGCAATGCGCTGCAGCGGGCTCTCGCGCTTTCCCAATTAAGGTTTAGAAGCGGAAGTTCGAGCCGGTCGCTCTTCCATCACCTCGACTTTAGGTAGGCCTGGGGGTCCGACTCGAATTTCTGCTTGCAGCTCGCCGAGCAAAAGTAGAAAGTACCTGCTTTCGTACAGAGAAATGAACTTCGTCTTCTTCGGGTCAACCATCATCCCATAGACCGGGTCTATCTCCGTCATCCCACCCTTGGTTCTTCACCTCCTCTTGAAGCCCCGTCAGCTACTCCAGCGCCGTCACGGAGACGCCACCGCGCGAGGAGGAGTGAATTGCCGACCACCGTGACGGAACTCACCGCCATAGCTGCCCCGGCCAGGAAGGGAAGGAAGGAGTAAACGGTTACTCCGTAGAGCGGGATCAGGGCCCCCGCGGCCACCGGGAACAGCGCCGTGTTGTAACCGAAAGCCCAGAACAGATTCTGTTTGATCTTCCCTAGCGTCGTCCTGCTGAGCTTGATTGCAGCGACTACATCGGTCAGACTACGGCTAATGCAAACCGAACTTGGCGCGTAGCTAATAGCGGTTGATCTCATCGGGAGCTTGCAGAACTTGGATTGGAGCTCAAGCACAGGGCACATGGCATGCGATAATCAAGGCTCGAGCAGAGTGATTACAGATTTACGATTATTCGTTGCGCCGACCGCATCTGCGCTTCTCAAGAGTGCAGATATCCAATATGTCGCTTCGTGGGTTATCGATGTGTACGCTTCAAGTCTGTTGCTTTGGGCGATGATCCACTGGTGAATGAAATTACCTCTGCTCTTTGTGTGCTCAGACATGATTCCCTACGAGCAAGGACGCAGGTTGGGAGATAACCACTGATGGGTGGTCAGCCAGGGCTAAGAGTCGTACAGGCCGAAGCAGCTGGTCGCCGATGAGTGGCGCCAGCCCTCTGTCGGGGACTCCTGATAGAGAGCGAGGTGGTGCAGACCAATCAGCCCGATGATGTCGTATACTCGATAACGATGGTGTGCCCTGTTCCGAAAGGATATTCTTGGCCGCCGTAGTAAGGGGTTCCGACCGCGGTCGGGGAACATGGAGGACCTGTGGTAGATGCGCTGCAATAATCCAGCGAGTTCAAGACCAACGAACCGTACGCGGAAGAAGGCACTCCGTCCACAAGCATCACGACCTTGTGGTTTGCGTCAGCCCCAAATCCGAGGATATCGTTTGAGTTGAAGATTATTGGGTGGTTCACTCCGTTGATAGTTACGGCATGGTAGGTGGCGTTCCAGATCTGAAAGAACTCACTTAGAGTGTACTGCGTGCTAGTATTCGGTGATTCCACATGAATCACCCCAGATTCGTCGTGAGTGTGGACAGGCTCGAAGCAGGTGCCCGATTTTACGATTCCGACACCAGCCGGAACGGCGACATTCTGCCCGTTGATGACAATCTGAAGGTAGGGGTGAAAGTGTATGGCTGTACCCTCGCTTCCCGCGCAGGGAAATGGAAAACCAGGGACGTTGGAGCTCCCATACAGGGAGACCAAGTACGCCAGGCCAACCCCTGTGGCTATTATCACGATGAGAAGAGCGCGACCCAGGGTGAGCGGCTTCTTTCCGCTCCTCGCTCTCCTACGACGCATGGAAGGTCTAAGCCCTGCGTACGAATCGGATGCAATATATCAGTTTATGATATATGACCACGGTCGCCGCGATAGGGCAGTAATGGACTCGATGGACTTTGCATTCGGAATGGGACAACAATTGTTATAGGCAATTTCGATCCCTGTAAGGATGTGTATGTCTTAGGCTTGGGGATCGCCAGGGCAAGAGCGACCGAACTTGCTGGTAAGGATCGTTCTCCGCTGACCATCTTTCTCTCAGCCCTTGTCTTCACTGGTTTCGTAGCATCCCTCCCAGCATTTCAGGTGGTTCTGAGCTTGGAGGGACGGTTGAATTTCCTTACAACTTCGTCGGGCTTCCTTGGAGGTCTCTCCCTGCTGGATTTGATTTCAATCATACTCTTTCCCTTCCTCTTTTCCGTTCTATTGTATTCCTTGGGTGGTCGAATAGACATCAGCAATGAATACAGGATCGTGGCTTTCTCCTTATTCGTCGGCGGGGCTTCAGGGAACCTAGCAGGATACCTGATAGGACTCTTCTATTACCGGGTAATCGCACTGCCGGTGACGAGCAGCATCGTGGCTTCTCCGCCACCGATAGGTCTCGAACCTCTCTTTGCCGGTCTCAATGCCTTCTTCGCCGGCTTCTCAGCCATCGCTCTGTCGAACTTCAGGGCACACGAGCGCAAGTTCGAAATCATGCCGGCTGAGATTGCTACAAATCCCCAGTCGGACCATAGTCTTGCGTCAACCAAGCCGCGAATCCATCGCAGGGGTAAGGTCAGCAAATCGACAAACTTTGGGGAGAGAACGAAAATCTGGAATCTTGATTCCGAGAGGCATCAGCAACGGTTCCCCTTTTACTGGCGTGATACCTGAACCTAACAGGGGGTAGACGAGTTGGAAATCAGAGGCGCAATGACGAAAAGACCATCGTCTGGTTACGTCACGGTAGATTGCCTGAGGCCATATTACGCTGGAGAAGCCGGCCAGGCTTGAGAAATCATGACTCATTACTAGTCGTGGGTCGACTTCTGACCAGCCAAGATGGTTCGCCGCTCCGAAGTGAACCGCCAAGAGAACATACACCTGCGGGAACCAGAATGAGTTGAACGTAAGGGCCTCCCTGTAAAGTTCGTTCTCCGTAAGGCCTTGGGAAGCTCCAAGTTCAAGGAGACCCAAGAGTGCTGATCCGTGATTGCAGTCTTGGAAGAAAGTTGGATTGTTGCAGCATGGTCTGTATGTGTTCTGAGCTATCATCGTTACCATGGCTTCCTGATGAAGCGTGAGACTGACTATTCTGAATTTGTTGAAGTAGAACCCGCCATTGCTCGCGTTGCCAAGGGTCCAGCCAGCGGTTGAGGAGAAGTTATAGAGTCTACTACCGTTCAGCGGACTCATATCGTTGGCTTGCATGTAATTAGACAGCCCCAATGGCCAAAGAAGGTTGAGATACACGTTCGCGTTTTGCCTGGTGAGGCGAATCGGTTGGTCGGAAGGCTGGGTCAAGACGTTCCTCAGTTCCTGAGGTACGGCACTTCCAGTCTGGTATAACGATTCAAATTTCTTTGGATTGATTACGCCGTCTTGGACCAGCCTGATGATGCTGTCGCCAAGAGATATGTTGCTCTGGAATCCCCCAGGAGGCAAGACCTGGAGGACTGCTTCATCGTAAAGCGGGTCACCCGTCCTGGAAAGGTTTGCCGAGTAGAGTCTGTTCATGCCTACGCCTAGATTCGTAGGTACGATTGAGTTCGGAACGAAATAAGACACAAACGCGTTGTTGCCATACGTGACCGAAAGGACCGACGAAATCACAAGTATCAATACCATCGTCTCAACGATGTAGTACTTCTTGGATTTGCTCCTCTCTCTCCGAATGTTCAACCAGTCTCACCTAAATTTACATTGGCCGAGCATCGGGGGAAAGGGAGCAAACAGTAGATTCCGGTGCTCAGCACCATGCTGCTGATCTCAAGACCTTGACTCTGCCGTTCTAGGGCAGTGGCCCGACCCCACCGTGCATCCGAATCTTATCCAAGATACGAAAGGCCAGGTACAGATTGACAACGATGAAGACAGCAAGCGTCCAGAGCTGATACTCAACCAACGCAGTCACTACACCAATGCCCGAAATTGTGCTCAAACCAAGAAAGGAGAGTGTTGGAAGCAACAGGGAGGTGTGGCAGGAGCAACTGATTACACCGCTGAAGAGCGAAGTGACTGCACTGGACGAGCCACCGGCTACACCGGACCTCCTCATCCAACTCTTCGCCAGCCTAGAGCGAAGAGAGTAGACGTTGAGACCCATGAGGAACGACGAAGCGGCAATCAACGCGTAGAAGAGGACGAAGTAGCTTGGTGTAGCCATCACCGGTGCGTCGGTCACGAGATCCAGGTACTTGAAGAAGGACAGGTAGCCCAACGCGGTCAGCGCCGTGACCAGCAGAAACAGCCGCGAACGGACTAGCCGCTGGAAGACGTCTGCCCTTCCAGTCAGTCCCGTCACGGAAAGATGAGTATCACCCGGCACTCGGCTCGGCGCGTCGTCAAGGCTCTGCAGGAGGCTCGCTTGCCGGCTTCCGGTCGTGTCGCCTTTGCCGTCCCTTTGCTCATCGTTGCTACCACTTCCTCGGCTCAATTTCACGTCCCTCCGCAGCAATCTTCCAAGCTCCAGATGTTCGCAATCTGCTGCGCATTCCAGCCGTATTGAGTTATCAGGGCCTTCGCAAGTCCTTCGTGCGCGTACCAGGCCCAGCACTTGCAGCAGCAGGGCCCCTCGCTTGACGCCTTTGCGGCGTTATCATAAACTGCCTGCTGCGCTTGCGTCATGGTAAGCGTCGCGTACGACATCATCCCCTTCGCGTGGGAAGCGGAGACGTTGTACGGATTCTGGGGTATTATCGGGATATCCGAATAGTTCTTCAGGCCGTTGGTCTGGGACACGTAGTGGTTGTAGTCCATCGGAAAGCAGCAGGACCCTTGGAGATAGAAATTGTCAGCGAGTGAATTGATGTAATTGGCGTTGGCCTGCTGATTCCCTAGGTTCGCGCAGACATCCGTATGGGCCTGACTCAGGACGCGGAAGTTCGAAGCAATCACGCTCGTATCTTGGGGACTGGGAGAGCCTTGAGCCTGCCCTGAAGACATCGTCATATAGTAAACGGCAATCCCCGCTACGAGCAGGACGATAAGGGCTAAGGCGGTCATGGCGTAGACCGATCTTCTTCTGGTCAATAGATGCCTGGATATGTCATAGCCTGATATATATTAATAGTCGGTGCAAGAACTATTACAGAGAATGTGTTGACTGGTGTTCCAGCCGGGCCGATGACCAGCCGCGGAACGAAGCGCAGGAGGTATTACCGTTTCAGTGGTGGCCGGTCTGATAGGCTATTCTCATGCCAGAGAGAGACGAGTATCAGCTGCGGTTCGGAGGCAAAGAGCGGAGATGCGACTGTTC
>VBPK01000162.1 GCA_005877225.1 Nitrososphaerota archaeon | reverse complement strand
AGACTGACTTCCCCTCCTTCACGAACTCCACCGCGTCGTCCTTCACGACGACGCAGTTCCGCAGGAAGGCCCTGCTCTTGACCATTTTATTGGCGCCATAGACCGAGAGGGCGATCGCGCCGCTTGTCTTTACCGTCGCGAAGAGCTTTCCGTCGTGGAGGACCTCCTTAACCCTCCCCGACTTCCTGGAGTAGACCGCCTTCAGCCCGCTCTTGGGAAGCGCGCCGCTCACCCCCCTCCCGAAGACGTAGTCAAACATCAGCGAGAGGCGGCGACTCTCGTCGAAGAGCTGCATCCTCGATTCCTTAAAAAGAGCCGAATAAAACCGATTCTCAAAGGGGCGGGGTTTGGTGTGAGCGGAATCGAGGGGGTGCGTTGAGGAAGGCCCTACTGGTAGTCTACCCGGAGCAGTACATCATAGAGGAGGCCAAGGCCCTCGCAGAGGCGGCGGGGTACGAGCCGGCCGGTGTCATCTCTCAGAAGTATCTCGCGAGGGCGAAGTTTGGGATCGGCTCGGGGAAGGCGGAGGAGGCTGCGAGAATCGTGAGGGAGAACCACCTCGACGCCGTCGTCTTCGACGCGAGGCTGAGCGGTTCGCAGACGTACAACCTGGCGAAGCTCTGCAAGGTCGAGGTGAAGGACAGGGAGAAGGTCATCCTCGAGATATTCGCGATGAGGGCCTCCACTGCGGAGGCGAAGCTGCAGGTTCAGCTGGCCGAGTTGAACTACGAGCTGCCGCGCGCCAAGGACAAGGTGAGGATGGCGAAGAAGGGGGAACAGCCCGGTTTCTTCGGTCTGGGCAAGTACGAGGTGGACGTCTACGTGAGGATGATGAAGGACCGGGTGGGGACGCTCAGGAGGAAGGTCGATGAGGTGAGGAATCGGAGGGTGATCTTCCGGCAGCATCGAGCGAGGATGAGGCTGCTGAGCATGGCGATTACCGGATACACCGGCTCGGGGAAGACGACGCTCTTCAACCGCCTCTCGGGAGAGGCGAAGGATGTCGGCGTGGGGATCTTCACGACTCTCTCCCCGACGACGAGGGGGATAATGGTTGACCACATGAAGCTGCTCATCTCGGACACGGTTGGGTTCATCAGCCGCCTCCCCACTTACATGATTGAGGCGTTCAAGTCCACACTGGAGGAGGTCGCCTACTCGAACCTCGTCCTTCTCATCGTCGATGCCTCAGAGCCGGAAGAGAAGCTCGTGAGGAATTTCGAGAGCTGCACCTGGACGCTCTCCGAGCTCGGCGTTCCCGAAGGAAGGACGCTCGTGGTGATGAACAAAGCGGACCTCCTCACGGTTGAGCAGCTGGGGGAGAAGGCGTGGAGGCTGGGTCTGAAAGAGTATGTCGGGGTATCCGCGAAGACGGGAGCGGGATTCGAGAGGTTGATGGGGGCGATAGAGGAGAGGCTGGGAGCGAGCGGGCAGGTCGCCACCACAACCGCTCCGGACGGCGGGGTCAATGCCCCCACTTAGCATCCGAGTGCTTCGGGTGGGCCACAGGTTCGTCAGGGACGACAGAACACTCACCCACCTCTGCCTGGTCTCGAGGGCGCTGGGGGCGGAGGCGATCTACCTGGAGGAGGCGGAGGCAGAGCTTATCGACCAGGTGAGGGATGTAAACGAATCCTGGGGAGGAAGATTCGAGGTGACGGTCGGGACGGCGTGGAGGAGCGTCGTCGGGGAGGCGAGGAAGGATGGGAGGAAGGTCGTCCATCTCACGATGTACGGGCTGCCCCTTCTGGAAAGGGTGGGCGAGCTGAGAAGGTTCACGAAGTTCCTCGTCGTTGTGGGGGGGCCGAAGGTGCCGGGGGAGATGTATCACATGGCCGACTACAACATCTCGGTGACGAACCAGCCCCACTCGGAGGTTGCCGCCCTGGCGATCGCGTTACACGAGATTCAGGGCGGAGAAGAGCTTAAGAAGGACTTCGGCAAAAGTAAGCTGAGAGTTCTCCCGAAGGAGAGGGGCAAGCAAGTAATCACAGAATGAAGATAGAGTATGAAGATACTTTCGTCAAGGTGGCAGGCCTCATCGGCGGGCCTGACTACGTCAGGGTAGCCCGGGCTCTCCTCAACAACGAGAACGCGACCGACGAGGAGATCGCATCAGCGACCGGGCTGAAGATAAAGACGGTGAGGAAGTCCCTCTACGACCTCTTCGGGAGGAGCCTGATTACGGGCGTCAGGGTAAGGGACCCTAAGAGAGGCTGGTTCGTCTACAGGTGGAAGGCCCAGCGAGACCAGACCGACGGGTTCATTCAGACGCAGAGGAAGAAGGTCCTGGGGAGGCTCAAGCAGAGGCTTGAGTACGAGGAGACGCACGAGTTCTACCACTGCGGGACGGCGGGCGACCCGAACAGGACATTCGAGGACGCGATGGAGAGTTTCTTCAAGTGCCCCACCTGCTCCAAGCCGCTGAACAGGCTCGACAACACCGAGCTGAAGGACGCGCTTCGATGGAAGATAAAGCAGCTCGAAGAGGACGTCAGTAAGTGATTCCCGACGAGACAGAGGCTCTCCGGATTCACAGAAAGTACGGCAGCATCCCGGTGATAGTCGAACACTGCAGGGCCGTCGAGCGGGTGGCGAGGGTTATCGCGAGCGAGCTCGCCAGGAGAGGCGTTGTGGTGGACGAGAAGGTCATTCAGGCAGGGGCTCTTCTGCACGACATCGGAAGGACGCGCGTACAGACCGTAAGGCACGGATACGAGGGGGCGGAGATCCTCAGGAGGGAGGGGGTCGACGAGAGGGTGGTGGAGGTCGTGAAGAGGCACGTCGGAGCCGGGATCACGCGAGAGGAGGCGAGGAGACTCGGCCTTCCGGAGGGGGACTACATGCCGAGGACGCTCGAGCAGAAGGTCGTCTGCTTCGCGGACAAGATGATCGACTCGAACAAGGCGAGGCCGTTCGCGGAGGAGGTGAAGAGGTTCGTCAGGAAGGGGCACGACGTGAAGAAGCTCGAAGCCCTCAAGGAGGATTTGAGGGTGGTGCTCGGGAGAGACCCGGAAGAGGTCATCTTCGAGAAGATCAGAATCTGATATGCCAGTCTGCACGTGTAGGGTCTGTAAGCACCAGATGTACGAGGCCTGCGAGAAGTGCACTTGCTGCGCCTACAAGAGGGTGGGGTGCTTTCAGAAGACTTAGTTATCCCGAAATGATCTGAGTACGCATCACTTCAGTGAGGTCGACTCGGTCTATCCAACGCAGCCAGCTCGTCGATTTCAGCTTGTCATCGTTGCCGCTTTCAGCATCGAACCCCGCCCGATAGAGCTCCTGCCCATGAAAGCGAGGAGGATCACTGGAATCTGAAGTATGATCGAAGCGAGAGCAGAATAGCCGAAGGGTGGACAGCCATATGGGCATCCGATAGCTGCGTTCGGTGGGATTGCACCGTATCCGAATATGTAGGCCGTGAATCCTTGGGGGAACGTAAATCCAGGCGGTGCGGAGTTGAAAAACGCGTTGCCGAGTTGAGCCAAGAGCCAGAGGGCGGAAAGGAACAAAGTAATCGTCAGCCCCCAGGAGGGCCTCGCCAAGAGCAGTACTGCCAGAATGACGTAGACCGCAATTACTCCCTCAAGATTTGTCAATGTCCCGCGGGGCACATATCCGTCAAATGCGACAATGGTTGCATCCGTGATCATCGATAAGACCACGAACAAAAGCGTCAGCTTCCTGTAGCCCCGCCAGTCCATGCGCTCTAGGGTATAGCTCGGTCATTTTATGTTTGTCTAGCCTACTGGGACATCAGAGTCTCAATCCAGAAGAGTCGGGATTCACATCCACGACGTAGGAATTCGTTCTCTGTCGCTAAAGCCGCCTCGCGCCTGCAGTTGTTGGAAGCCAATTCCATGATTACGAATCGCTCCTGACAAGAAGGGGCGGTAACTTTAAGGCGAGACTTGCAAACCCATCAAAACAGCGAGGTGGGGAAGCCAGTCCCGAGAGGGGCTACGTACATCCCGGCGGGCTCATAACGGACTCTGATCCGGAAACGGACATTGATTCGGGAGCCACCCGCAGAGCGGAGGTTCAAACGGACTTCGGAGAGAATCCGAATCCTGAAAGTCCTCCCCTCGCTATTTCAGCCAAAGTTTTTGATTCTTGCAAGTGATATCTCGTAGCGAAAAATTTTCCGGTAATGTCCCTCGACCGTAACAGAGGCTAGAAAGGTTCGAGGTGCTGTGCTGCCGATGTAGCGGCACAGGCCGATTATCGGCTAGAGAGCTCGCATCCGGTTGTTCTTCGGATTGTGCTCGACCTCGGCCAGTCCCAACGCTTCCATCACTGGAGGCACGTACATGCCGAAGCGGCCACGAAGACCCTTCTTCAGGCCATACCAGCCGCCAACCGGATTCTTCGACGAGCGTCCCCAGGCTTCTACCGTGCCTTCGGCCGCGGGCTTCTGCTCGTCCGCGCTGCCTAGCGGCATCCAATCTCCGTGCTTCTTGAGCGCAGAATGAAGATCGTTGATGCAGCGTTGGTCGGATCGAAGCTCGGTCTTGCCGACGGTCACAACGAGTGCCGGAGGGGTCAGACTTTCATCTCTGTATGCGGAGAATTCCGATGTTCCGGGCGGCGTCTTCAGCAGCCACGGATCAGCCTTCGTTCCTTTGCCTTTGGACATGATCCGACGGCATGGGCTCTCGATTTTTCAGATTATAAGGAGCGAGTCTGACAATTGACCCTCAGTTGCTAATTTTCGCGTGAGGATTCTGCATGAGTGAAGCATCCACGGGAAGAGTGGTAACCTTGGCGGCGAGCCTCGGAGGGGTCGAGACCCTGGTAGCACAGCCCGCCACCCTAACCCACACGCAGCTCTCGGCGGAGGAGAGGGCGAAGATAAGCATCAGTGAAACCCTGGTGAGGGTCTCTGTCGGGATAGAGGACGTCGACGACCTGATTAAGGACTTCGGGCAAGCTCTGGCACGGATATGAAAGAGCGCAGCCACCCATCGATTAACGGGTAGACCTCGTCGGCAGCCTCTCTCCCATATCGAATCAAAGGCTTGGTCAGATGTCTGTGCGCCCTGGGCGAGGAGAGATAGAGCCCGGCGCGTAGCCTCCTCGGAATTCTGCGGATCCTCTTCGTTCCCTCTCTCGCCCTCCAGCCGCATCTTCGACACTCGAACCCTTTCGCCCTCCCCTCCGACTTCAATCTCAAGCCGCAGTTTTGGCAGAGAGGATTACTCATCGTCCTCTGCCGGGCGAGCGACAGGACCTCGATTGATTCGGCGTTGACCAACTTCCCGTGCCGCGCGGAGGGTCGCCTGACTCCCCCCATGATTCTCACCCTGTCCCCGGGAATCAGCAGTCTGGCAGACCGATTCAGGTCTCCGGTAGGCTCGTATACGGCGCAGTCAACCTTCGCTCCCCGGCTGATTAGATGGATGTACTGGTGGCCTCCTGGGCCGGGTCGCGCGGCAACGATTTCCCCCTCGAGCCATCCGGACGAGTAGGCCTTGAGCGGGAGCTCCAGCTCGTGTTCCAGATGAGCGTCCGTCCCCTGATTGGTCACATAGATCATATGACCCTCGAGATCCTCGTCGTAGCGTAGCATCTGGAACGCCCTCAGGACGGTGCCGGGAGTTGATCCCCTGACACCGAGGAAGACCGGGTCCGGCCCGTGCGGTGCGATAAGTGGTCTCTCCTTGTGGTAGTCGTAGTTGTTGAATGTGTCCGGAGATGTCCTCCGGTCCATTGCTTGGACGGAGGCGGGGTCGAACCTCCTTGGAGTTCCCCAAAAATCTCGCCGCCTGTACGCGATCAGTTCGTAAGTGTGGTCATACGACTCGTCGAAGGTAACGCTCGCCGCGGCGCCCACCAAACCCATGCCGTTCCCAAGCTGGAAGGTAGGCACCCCATTCTCTCTGAGCTGGTTCGCGACCCTCTCCTTGTTCACGACGCCGTGGAGCGCGGCAAGATATACAGTCCTGAGGTATGGTGCCGTTCTCGGGTCGTGGAGAAGGACGACGCCGGAGTTCGCCCCATTCCCTACATCAGATAGTCTTTCAACAATCGAACAGACAGACTCGAAGGTCTCCTTCACCTCTTCCGTCTCGAGCGGGAGGCAGACCGCGGCGTTGCCTCTGGTCTTGAAGGGAACGTTGGGATTCAGCCTCACGAGGCGGGGATAGCCGAAGACTCGGAAGTTCGCATGACTGGATTGCGATGCGACTTTGAAGGCGAGGTAGGTGGTGCAGAATCCCTTCGAGGAATCCGTGTCGTCGATTCCCACAAGGCACTTCATAGGTGGCGTCACTCCGCTTTGGAGGAGAGACTAAATAAGCGGAAGACGCAATTTCGCTCGGAGTGCTCCAAGAGGGTAGCAGGGAACTTCGACTCATCGAGTTCCTGGCGGTTCTCGCCGCTCTGCTCGGCGTTGTCTACGCCATCTTTCCTGTGACACCTAGCATGCTCGGCAGCTTTCCGCTAAGAGACTTCTTTGCGGCTTACCTCCTATTCTTCATGATCTACTCCGCGGTTGCCTATGCGAGTCTGCTCCGCGGAAGACCAAACGCACGAAATCTTGCGTACGGCTCGCTCGCTCTGTTCTCGATTCTCCTAGCGTTCGAATTTGTGCTGGCTCTCTTCCAGATAATCTCGGATAGTTCGCTGCTCGTCTTCACTGGCAGCGTCCTAATCTTCTTCGCCGTTGTGCTAGCGGTCTTCTTCGCGCTCTATTACATACTGGTCAGAATAGTCGGATCCATGCCTCTTCAAAGCTCCAATGCCTGATTTTCGGGCTCCGGAGGGAGCATGCTAGTCACAGTTTAGGAGTGCAATAGCGGTAATAAGTGCCACTGACCGCTGTTCGGTCCAGCCGTACAATCACAGTCGCGTGAGACAGCCGAAAAGAAATCGTTGACTCAGCCAACAACAGACCCGCAAGACGTCCTCCAAAAGAAGCAACCGAGGAGACGGAGGTCTAAGAGGGGTTCTCGAATGGCGACCGATAGTGGAGCTCTCTCATTGCGTCCTCCTCGGTGAGGTTGGTCCCGCGTCGCATGTGATGGCGGATTCCGTAGCGTAGCACCGCAAGCAGGATATACACGGCGTCCTCGCCCCTGCTCGTTAGGTTGTAGGCCACCTCCCCCCTCCCATTCTCCGTCCTCTCGAGCAGCCTCTCGGCGACCATCTGGCGCAGCCGCCTGGAGAGCACGCGAGCCGTCAAGCCAGGATTGTTCCTCCTTATCTCTCCGAACCGGTGCAGCCCGAGAAAGGCGATGTCACGTAAGATCAGGAGGGACCACTTCGCGCCCAGCACCTTCAGGCTCTCCCGAATCGGATCGGCTTGGTAGGCGAGGCTGGGACGTCTCTCTGCTCTCAACGTGACATCCCCGCGACCACTCGCATTAAATAATATCCATTGGATACCTGAAGACGTTTCTGGTTGTCCAGGTCCAGAAAGAAGTTGAATCTCCAACGCGTGGCAGGGATGCTCGCTCACACGGAACTCGCCAGCACCGACCCGGAGGCAACGCGCACATTCCTCGAGAAAGTCTTCAAGTGGAACTTGGAAGAGGTCGAGACGCCCACGGGAAGGCTGATACGTTATCAGACGCCCGGCGGCGCCCGCGGGAGCATACGTGGGACGCGCCCAAAGGAGGCTCCCGCCGCCATCAACTACATCCTCGTAGAGGATATCGAGCCTACCGCCAGCATGATCAAGCGGAGCGGCGGCGAGATTCTCATGCCCATCGTCGATGTCCCACAGATGGGGCGCTTCTTCTGGTTCAAGGTCCCGGGAGGACCTGTGCTGGCTGCTTGGCAGGACGCCGCCGACCGGGATCACTAGCTAGCGCTTGGCGAAGACTGGTGCGAAGGGCGTCGCGTCGAAGACGACCCTGATTGAGCCTATCTTCCTGCCCTCCACGTGGTACCACTCGCAGATGAATGCCGTGCCCGCCGGCGTGTTGGTCACCATATCGTAGAGCAGGCAGACGTCGTCCCCGTCCGAGAAGACCCTCTTCATCTCGACCCCCTTCACGATGCTGTGAAGTCGTTTCAGATCCTCGAGGTAGGGCTCAGGTCTGTCGTACTGCGCGATCGGCCCCTTGAACTTGAGGTCGTCCTTGAGGAAACCGCGCGCAGCGGTCCAGTTACCGCTACCCAGCGCCTTTTGGTATTCCATTACTACTTCCTTCGGTCGCATCGTCCTATCGCCTGTGGTATCCTTTGGATACTATATAACCCAGGTAGGGTCTGACAGGATACCTAATGTTCGCAAGCAGCGTGCTAGAATGCCCGCAACTGCTTCAGGTCAACGAGCATTCGCGTCACTTCGCCCCGACTCATGGGCCTGAATGGCCTCCGCGGATTCCCGCATTCTATCCCCCTCTCGCGCAGGATCTCGTAGACGGAGGAGAGAGGGGCCCTGTCGGTTATTCGTCGAATGCGGTTCAATTTTCTCTGCAGCTGCAACCCTTCCCGGAAGTCGCCTCTCCTGAAGGAATCGTAGATGCCGAGGAATATCTCCGGGATCGCATTGGAGAGCGCCGAAACCGCGCCTCTTGCCCCCACCAGGAAGGCGGGAAGGACATAGCCTTCAGTCCCGTTAACTGTTAGGAAGTCGCCGGGAAGCCTCTCTATCGTCTCTACGAGCTGGTGGAAATCTCGGCTAGAATCCTTCATCCCGACGACCAGGTGTTTCTTCACGAGCTTCACCAGGGTATCCGTCTTCAAGTTGACACCCGTGTGGCTCGGAATGTTGTAGACAAAGACGGGGAGGCTTATCGCTTTCGAGACGGCCTCGTAGTGCTCGATGAGTGCGGCCTCGTCAACCTTGTAATAGTAGGGAGTGATGCAGGCCACCGCCCCGGCTCCCGCCTCTTCCGCGTGCTTTGCGAGCTCAACGGTACCCTTCGTATCAGGCATCCCGACCTGTACGATGACCGCGGCGCCGCCACCGGTCTCCTCCACTACTGTTGTGGCCACCTTTTTCCTCTCGTCGATGCTTAGGAGTGGTCCGAGACCCGTCGTTCCGCAGACGAAGAAGCCGTGAACCTTCTTGCGAAGTTGAAACTGTACCAGCTTCCTCAGAGCCTTTTCGTCCACCTCTTCGGAACTTGTGAAGGGGGTTATCAGGGCGGTAATTATTCCCCCTATCTCCTGCCTTCTCTTTGACCTCTCTTTCATTCTGTTTCTTTCACGTCTCTCAGGAATTCCTGAATCTCCGGCTCGGATGGGATGTTCTCCTCGTCTCCTCGCGCCGTGATTACGAGTGCTCCCGCCACCACCGCCGCCTGCAGGCACTTCCCGGTGCTCCACCCCTTCAGAGTGCCACAGACGAAAATCGCCGCGAAGGCATCTCCCGCCCCTATCGGGTCAACAACCGGGACGTCGTAAGCCTTCTGCTTGAATGCGCCCTTCCCGGTGAAGGCCTGGGCGCCCTCTCTCCCGAGCTTGATCACCACCGTCGCAGGACCCCTCTCCCTCAGAAGTTTTGCGGCTCGTGCGGGTTCGCCTTCCCCAACTAATACCCGGGTGTCGTCAGGGTCTGTGAAGAGGAGGTCCGCGCGAGAGACCATAGATAGGAGAACGCCTTTGGCGTCCCGGGAATCCCAGAGAGCGGGGCGGATGTTTGTGTCGAAAGAAATCTTGATTCCTGACTTCCGTGCTATCTCGAACGCCCTCTCGCAGGCGCTTCTGCACGAATCGCTGAGGGCCGGGGTGATTCCGGTCAGGTGTAGCCACTTCGCGTTCTTGATGTAGGAGGCCCTAACGTCGTCGGCACCCAACCTGCTGGCGGCGGACCCTCTCCTGTAGTAGAGTACGGAGCTCCTCCCGGGTCTGGGGTAACCCCTCTGGACGAAGTAGACGCCAGTCGGTGCTGCGCCGTCGGTCTTGATCTGTGTCACGTCCACCCCTTCTCCCCTCAGACTCTGAATGATCAGCTTCCCGAATTCATCGTTCCCCACACTGCTGATTAGACCCGATGTCAGCCCCATTCTGACGGCGCCGACGGCGACGTTCGCCTCTGCCCCGGCCACGTGCCTTTCGAAGTAAGTGACGTATCTTAGAGGACCAGTCGTCACCGCATTCAGTTGAACGAGAGGTTCACCCAGCGTCACGACCTCTGGCAAGTCTGACCCGCGAGTGACTGTAAATTATACATTAACCTTTCCGAGCCGTTTCCCGGAAGAAAGATCAGCCGTGGCCGGTGGTAAATCTAGCTCCGAAACGTTCTGGAAAGTAGAACTAAGCGTGTTAGATTCAGGAGATTGTTGGAGGGCAGAAATGAAGTGGTCAGCGGCCCCACTACTTTTCTCGACTTACTCGCTGTTTCATTGACAGCGGGCCCAGGGTGCCGGACTTCCCGATGACTTCGAGAACCCGCTTCAGTTCCTCCTTCTTCTCGTGGGTTAGTTGTGTCAGAGGCGGTCTAACGGAGCCGCCATGCATTCCCAAGAGGTTCATGACCTCCTTCACGTAGACAATCTGGATTGGGAATCCTTGTAGCACCGCCGCAACATCGAGATGGCGGAAGAGCAAGATCTTCTCGAAGAAGATCGAGCTGGCGGTTGGGATGTCGTTCTTCTTTATTGCTCTGTACATGTCTACGACAAGGTTCGGAGCGAAGTTCGCCATCGCGCTCGTTGCGCCCGGAGAACCCGCCAGGAGGCCGAAGTAGGAAATCTCCTCCGCACCAGCTATGACGGGAACCCTCTTCCCGATTGTCCTTATCGTGTCAGCCAATTGCGTTAGGTCCTTTGTAGCGTCCTTTATCGCGACTATGTTCTCTGCCCTGTCGAGTATCTTGCTCAGGAGCGCCCCTGTAAGGTTCACCTTTGTGAGCCCCGGAACATTGTACAACACCATATCGATGTCGACACTCTTCGAAATGAGTTCGAAGAAGGAGACGAGCCCATCATCCCTGTCTCTGTAATAGTATGGAGGCACGAGGAGC
>VBPK01000161.1 GCA_005877225.1 Nitrososphaerota archaeon | reverse complement strand
ATTGGTGCTCTTCGTCGTCGGAAAGATTCTGGCTACGAAGATACTCTCTCTGGTCTCGGTGATCTTCGGCGGGTTCCTCCTCCTGAACGTCCTGACCTTAGTGGGACTCCCATTGGAGCTGGTCCTTCTGGCTGTGATCATTCTCTCCAGCCTCGGCCTCTGGATCCAGAACGAGTCGGCGAAGCGGATGTCACTATCTTGAGCCGCCTGCGCTGCCTCTGACGTACGGGCGCGTAAGCCAATTATTCCTATCGGAATAATCTTGTCAATGCTATTTATACCATCACTAGCAAAAGTGGAAGCAGGGCAGGATAAACAATGACAACGGCAACATTATCGGCCGAGCCGATCGGGAGCATCCTGAGGCCTCCCGAGACACTTCGGGACGTCGATCGTCATAAGTACCCCATAATGAATCCCTGTTCCCAGGGTAGGATTACCTTTAGTAAGGTGAGGAGAGCTGACACTAAAGATTCCGAGGAGAGTGTTTGACGAAATTGATGCGCACGCCCGAGAAGCCTATCCCGAGGAATGCTGCGGCCTGTTAATCGCGACCGGTGAGAAGAAGGTGGTTGACTGCGTAAGGATGAAGAACGAGTATCCGGGGCCCAAGCAAGACAGGTACCACATAGACCCGCTCGAACTTTATCGGACGGATAGGGCGGCCTCTCAGAGGGGGTTGGTCGTCGCTGGAATCTACCATTCACATCCCGACTATCCCGCAACCCTCTCCAGATTCGATCTGGACCATGCCTTTCCCTGGTACTCCTACTTGGTCGTCTCCGTGGGGAGGGGAGGAACGAACGACCGCAAGTCGTGGACTCCGAACGAAAAGCGCACAAGAGCGGCGGAGGAGCCGATCGAGGTGGTCGAGGGGTGACCTCAACGGGTGTCAGGGTTGTAATTCCCACCGTCCTCAGGCAGCACACAAACAACAGAGACGAGCTGGACTTGAGCGCGAAGACGGTGAAGGACGCACTTCAGGCGCTCACCAAGAGCTACCCCAACCTGGGCAGGTACCTCTACTCCGAGAACGGAAGGCTGAGGAACTTCATCAACGTCTACCTCAACGAAGAGGACATCCGCTCGATGAACGGCGAAGAGACTCGGCTGAAGGAGGGAGATACCCTGATGATCGTCCCCTCCATCGCGGGGGGCTCGGTATCTCAGAAGGGCGGCGTCTCCTTCTCGAGCGGCGAATTCGCTCGGTACAGCAGACACATCATCATGCCGGAGGTCGGACTCGAGGGGCAGAGGAAGCTGAAGGCTTCCAGCGTCCTGATTGTCGGCGCGGGAGGTCTGGGGACACCATCTGCGACATATCTCGCGGCAGCTGGCGTCGGCCGAATAGGGATTGTCGACTTTGACACGATCGAGAAGAGTAACCTCCACCGGCAGATTCTCTACTCCGAACAGGACATCGGGAAGAGCAAGGCGGAGGTCGCACGGGAACGCCTGCAACAGGTCAACCCGAACGTAAGAATCGAACTACACAAGGTCAGGCTAGACTCCTCGAACGCGCTGAAGATCCTAAAGGAGTACGACGTCATCCTGGACGGCACAGACAACTTTCCGACGCGCTACTTGGTCAACGACGCTTGCGTCCTGCTGGGGAAGCCAAATGTCTACGCGAGTATCTTCAGGTTCGAGGGGCAGGCATCCGTCTTCTACGCGAAGCAAGGGCCCTGCTACAGGTGTCTCTATTCGGAGCCGCCCCCACCGGGGCTGGTGCCGTCGTGCGCGGAGGGGGGTGTGCTGGGCGTGCTCCCAGGAATAATGGGAAGCATACAGGCCGCCGAGGCCATCGACCTAATCCTGGGGAGGGGTACACCATTGGTAGGGAGGCTCCTCCTCTTCAACGCTCTCGACATGAAGTTTGAGGAGCTGAAGCTGAGGAAGAACCCTGACTGTCTAATCTGTGGCCCCAATCCAAAGATCAAGGAGCTCATCGACTACGAGGCGTTCTGCGGGATCGAAGAAGAGCTAACACCCGAACTCGAGGTCTCGGTCCAGACACTTAACCAACTCATCAATCAGAAGAAGGAGGTAGTCGTCCTGGACGTCAGAGAACCATTCGAGTACGAGATCTGTCACATAGAAGGGGCAAGAATGATTCCTCTTGGGCAGCTTCCTGAGAGAGCCAATGAGCTCGACACCGCCGAGCAAATAATCGTTCACTGCCACACGGGGGTGAGAAGCGCCCAGGCGGTGAGGTTTCTGCAGGGTCTCGGCTTCAAGAAGGTTAAGAACCTGAAGGGAGGGATCAAGGCCTGGGCAGAAGAGATAGACCCTACGATGCAGACTTACTAGGCCGAGTCGCCTGATTGAGCGAGGCGTAACATGCCGAAATTCTCTACCGATAGCATTCACGGCCACGATTACTACGATGAGCAGATCGGGGCCTTCAAGGTTCCACTCTACCTCTCGGCGATCTTCGAGCATCCCGACCGCAGAACGGGGGAGGCTAGGAAGAGCGACAGAGGCTTCGAGCAGAAGTATTCACGCGAAGAAAACCCGACCGTAAGGGCATTCGAGCGGGTGCTCGCGAAACTCGAGAAGGGTTCCGAAGCATTAGCCTTCAACAGCGGGATGGGTACAATCGCTACCGTCTACCTCTCCGCGCTCGCCTCCGGTGACACCATCATCATCTCAAAGGAATCTTACGGAACGACGCAGGACCTCGCCCTCAACCTCTCGAAGTTCGGCGTAAAGACGATTCTTGCGGGGCCAGAAACGGACGACCTTGTCGCCAAGATTGACAGGAGAGTCTCACTCGTTCTCGTCGAGACGATTACCAACCCTCTCGTGAGGGTCGTGGACGTGAAGGAGGTCGCGAGGAGATGCAGGGAGGTCGGGACGCGCCTCATCGTCGATAACACATTCGCCACACCCCTGCTTTACCGTCCGCTGGAGGTTGGAGGATGGCTCTCCATCCACAGCGTCACGAAGTACATCTCTGGCCACAACGACATGGTGGGAGGGGTCCTCGCCTTGAACGATTCGATGGACCTTGTGGACCTCTGGGAGTTCAGGAGGAGACTCGGTTCGATCATGAGCCCCTTCGAAGCCTTCCTCGCGCTGAGGGGTGTGAGCACCTTGAAGGTCAGGTTCGAGACGCAGAGCAAGAGCGCGATGGCAATCGCGGAGTTCTTGCACGAGCATCCGAAGGTCGAGAGCGTCTACTATCCCGGACTAGAGGACAGCCCTTACCATAAGACCGCGAGGAAGTTATTCAGCGCCGAGCTCTACGGTGGCGTCCTCAGCTTCAAGGTAAAGGGAGGAAAGAGCGCGGCGACTCAGCTTCTCAAGGAAGTGAAGGTAATCAAGCCCTCCCCGAGTCTTGGTGGGACCGAATCCCTGCTGACCTACCCCCTCACGAGCGCCTCGAAGACAATGTCGCCAGCCGTCAGGAAGGAGTTGGGGATTGGGGAGAATTTGCTGCGGCTCTCAGTGGGACTAGAAGACGTCGAGGACCTGAAGGATGACTTGGCGCA
This sequence comes from Nitrososphaerota archaeon, assembly GCA_005877225.1. Classification (GTDB taxonomy): domain Archaea; phylum Thermoproteota; class Nitrososphaeria; order Nitrososphaerales; family Gagatemarchaeaceae; genus TA-13. The sequence goes on along the minus strand of VBPK01000161.1, from coordinate 3,066 downwards.
GACCCTGAAGCGAACCTGATAGTTGCGAGATGAAGAAGAAAGAGCATCTAGTGAAAGGCTTGGAATGGGTCGAAGCAAGGGTTCCGATTTACGCTGAAATGGTCGAGTTCTACCATCGTACGCTGGGCCTTCTCGTCAACTTCGAGGAGGAGCGGAAGGACTTCATTCAATTCAGGATTGGGGGTTCGAAGACATACCTGGCCCTACTCGATGCGAAGAAGACGGGGTCGGAGTATGCCCAGGGGTTCATCCCCACCCTCGAGGTCTCAGACCTCGACAGATTCGTTAGCAGGATGAAGAATAAGGGTGTGAAGTTTGCCAAGAGGATAGTCGAGGGAGAGCACGTGCGACTGATAGACTTCTATGACACAGGCGGTCACCTACTCCAGGCATTCGAGTTCAAACGGAAGTCGAAATGACTTGCCTCGAATCACCTCTCTCCCGAATGATGCCCGTCTCTGAACTCTTTGGTGCTGTTAGGAGATCCAAGAAAATGACCGCGGCGTCGGTTGATGGATCGATTAATCGAGTCTCTCAGGGAACCGCCTTCCTCTCTGGTGTCCTCGCGGGGCTGGTCTCTATCGCAGTCATGTATTCATTGAGAGTGGCTCAGGTTGGCATATTCATCCCCGAGCTTGCTGTGGGTGCTCTGGTCAACGCGACTCCTGGAAACATCGAATCGTTCTTTGTTATCCAGATGGGTGAGCTTGCCAAGTACACAGCCCTCTTCGTTGCCACCCTACTCTATCTGGTAATACACGGTGCGTATGGGTTGGCGATTCCAGCAATACAGCGCCATTCTGGTCGAAGGTTTGTGTCGGTCGGAGCCTTCGCCCTGATTCCAGCGGCCTTCGACCTCCTTCTGTTCATGCCCCTCTTCGGGGCCGGTCTTCTTGGGACGGCCACAACAGCCGGCTGGGTCGGCGCAAGCGTCAACACCACCGTTAGCTCATTAGTGTATTCGGGGACGCTTCTATTCGTCGCCGCAGACTTCAGAATGTCTTACCCCGAGAGGCTGAAAGTCTCCAGGAGGACTTTTGTCAAGAGCGTAGCCGTATTGGTTCTGGGCCTCGCGGCGCTCGCATACGGCCTCGATACATTCGTTTTGGGACCATCACGCACGGGGTACAAGACGATCGCCGAGCTTTTCGCTAACGAGGTTACACCGAACGACGAGTTCTACGTCGTGACGAAGAATCTCATCGACCCGACAATCGACGCTGGCGGCTGGAATCTGAAGATAGACGGCGAAGTCAGCAGCCCCCTCAACCTGTCCTATCAGGAACTCCTCGCAAGAAAGCAGACGGACCTGTACGTTACGTTCGAATGCGTCAGCAACGAGGTCGGGGGAGGGTTGATCAGCAACGCGAAGTGGAGTGGAATCCCATTGAGCACGCTCCTCTCCGAGGCGGGCGTCGCGCAAGATGCGGGATACTGCGTATGTGCGTGCGAGGATGGCTACACGGAGGGGATACCGGTCGCGAAGGCCCTTGACCCACGGACGATCTTGGCGCTGTCTATGAACGGACAGCCTCTACCGAAGAGTCACGGCTTTCCGGCCAGGGTGGTTGTCCCGGGACTCTACGGGATGTTCAGTGCAAAATGGGTGAATCGAATCACCCTGGTGAAGGGGGAGTACAAGGGGTACTGGCAGCAGAAAGGCTGGACCAACTCAGGAGAGATTAATACGACAGCCATCATCCGTGTTCCGAAGGACAGCTCTGTGTCGGGGCCAATGGTATCGATCGGCGGCGTCGCCTTCGCGGGTGTCAGAGGCGTCTCAAGGGTCGAGGTGAGCACAGACGGTGGAACGAGTTGGAACGCGGCGGTCTTGAAGCCTCCTCTTTCAAGTACGAGCTGGGTCTTGTGGGAGTACGCTTGGAGCCCCTCCCGCACGGGGAGGTACAGAATCGTCGCGCGCGCCTACGACGGTGGGGGGACGCTGCAGGGCGCCAAACCGGCACCTCCATTTCCGGACGGCGCGTCGGGGTACGATACAATCGACTTGAGCGTCTCTCTCTAGGATTGCGGCATTGGTGGGCGCGCCCTCGCCCCCGCAAGGTCAAGCCCTAGACCGGCCAGGAAGATGACCAGCCCGATGACTATCCAAGTCGGACCAATCATCACTGTCGTGGGCAGGACTCCTGCCCCTTGGAGTGCGAAGGTCGCTCCCAAGAGGTTCAGAACAAGCCCGGGTACGACATAAACCGACCTCATGATGACCCAATTTCATTGCGCGAAGATAAATCTTTCAAGAGGGACTCTCTAGCCTGTGGACAATTATTCTGCATGTCCAATCTTAGATAGAGAGACTTTACCGAATTCGCATCGGGACTCCCTCAGTCTGCGTGGAGAGTCACCTTCGCCAGCGTGAGAAGGAATCGCCTTCTCATTGGAAAGCCTCGCCCCAACGTTTTATGAGTGCTCCCGGGACCGACCAACCAGAGTTGGCCCTCGATCTTTCCTCGGTGATGACGCTACTGAGCGCCACAAGTTCAGTCGCAGTAATCGCAGGGGGCCCCTTCGAGAAGGGCTATTTGAGTTCCGAGCCAACTTCGAAGGTCGGTCATTCCCCCGTGTACGAAGATAACTGGATCACCCTTACCCTTGTCTACGTAAGCGAGGTCTACTCCACCTACACGAGCCGTTTCCAATTTCGATGCACCATCTGAATCTGCTCCATCACGCTCTTACTCGAAAGAACTCGTCAGCTATCTCTTGATCTCCTTCGTAGATTCGGTTCTCCTCGCGCCCCGTGATAGTCGGTCACATTTTCTTTCGTTTCTTCACTATCAGCTCATAAATGCGCTGTGGGTTCTGGTGAGAGTCGGATATCTCTACCCCGTACGGGGTTAGCGCATCCTCGACCGCGTTCGCTATCGCAGATATCGGCGTTCCGCCTCCTTCACCGACCCCCTTTATCCCCTTTGGTGCGAAGAGAGAAGGAGTCTCCATGCTCTCTGTTACGAGGTCAGGGACCTCGAGGGCCGTCGGAACGAGGTAGTCCACCAGTGTACTACTCTTGAGCTGCCCATCCTCATCATATTCAAAGTTCTCGTACATGGC
>VBPK01000167.1 GCA_005877225.1 Nitrososphaerota archaeon | reverse complement strand
TGGCCGCAGTGGCAAGGCCTTCGAGCACAGGTTGAGAGACGGAAAGCCAGATGTTCGTGTTGAAGTTCTGTCTACTGATGTCGACCTTGGTCAGGGGAATCGTTGGGACAGTCAGATACACGGTCGTTCCATTGTCGGCGGACACCTGCAGTCCCGCTAGGTCGTAGACGGAGACGGGTTGATTATCTCCCGACATGCAGATCGGGCTGTAGGCCAAGTCGAAAGCAACAGGCTGGTAGCCTGGCGGGCAAACAGACGGACAACGATGGTCAGCTAGATACGTTCCCGCCGGGCACACGAGCTTCACGTTAGGGTGATTTGGACCAGAAGGCCAGGCGTTCGTAGTGGTGTTACGTGTGGTAGTTGTATTCGGTCCGCCTACGACGAGTCCGTAGTAGGCTGCGCCGGCGACTAACGCGACGACCACCGCTGCAAAGAGGGGCCTCCGAGTATTGGCGAAACCGCGCGTTTTCAACCGATCAAGTTGAACTTTGTCAAGTGCTGATATTTAGAACTAGGGGTTCGAACAGCTCAGTACAATACTTGACCCTCTCCGAGACTGGATGGCGCCCTTGCCGCGGTGAGTTTGTACACGAACGGCTTCTCCGTATCGACACGAGGACTTTTGAACAGCTCAGGAGCGCGTCTGCACGCATGCGGGAGTCAGGGGTGAGCTCGGAACACGAAGGAGACAGATGGTAGAAACTACCAGGAGACGATGAGCGGAAAGACTACCAGAATAGTAGCGACGCCGACCTTGTCCAGATTCAAAGGCCGCCATCCTAACCACTTGAGAAAATGCGCGATAGGGATTCCGGAGCGAGAAGATGATTCAAGCGTCGACTTACGGCTTAAAAGGAACATCCAAATAGTTGGCAACCCAGCTCGTGACCGGATTGGTATTCGGATTCGGAAAGAAGTACAAGTGTGATGCGTGCGGAGCCAAGTTCAGCACCGAGAGCGAGCTGATGGAGCACAAGAAGACGCACATGATGCCGGGGCAGTCCACCTCAACACAGGTTCAACAGTTCAAGTGCAAAACCTGCGGGATGATGTTCGACTCACAACCCGACCTCTCGGAGCACACAAGACGAGCTCATCGCATGTAACCTACTCGCCTGACTTCAGGGTGAGGGGAGGAAGGGAGTGACTGGAGAATCATTCCACGATGCCCCTGAGCTTTCCGTACTCCTTGAGCAACAGTTCGATTGTTGGTCTGATGTTTCCCCTCACCTGATACTCCTCCAGCGCATGATAGTACTGCCCACGGTTCCGCAGGTCGATGTTCACCGGCGGGAGACCATGTCCGAGTAAGACGTTGATCAGCAGGAGTCTGCCGACCCTTCCGTTACCGTCTTTGAAAGGATGAATGGTCTCGAATTGGTTATGGACCACGGCCGCTAGGACGAGCGGCTGATAGGAGTCCTTGTTCGCCTCGTACCACCTCACGAGTCGCCGGAGAAGAGGAACGACCTGTGTCGGAGGAGCCCCCCTGTGGACGACGTTGCCGAGTGGGTCAACGACCGAAACCTCTACGCCCTTCGGTCTGAACCTCCCGGCAAACTCCTTAGAATTCCCGAAGACGACCTTGTGTAGCTCTTTGATGAGAGAGATCGAAACGTGTTCTGCGGTGTTCCGAATGTATTTCACTGCTTCCGCGACGCCCAGGGTTTCGGCTATCTCTTCTTTCGGCCGCTCAGGCCACATGCCTCCCGCGAGCACCGCCTTGACCTCGTCGTCAGTAACTGTGGAACCCTCGATTGCGTTGGTATTGTAGGCAAAAGCCTCGGTGAACCTTTGCCAGCCCTCCTCGCTCAAGTGGATCATCCTGACCTTGGTATCGGAAGCCAGGCCGCGCAGCTCCGCAGTTTCGTAACTGTCTAGGCTAACCGTGTACGGGTCGCGAATCTGCTTGAGCGCATCCGCTCGGTTCTTGAGGCGGACGCGTGCGGTCTTCAACCGCTTCCGCAGTTCCCCGGTCGAAAGGTCGTACCCGAGGAAGACCCTTACCTTTTCCGGCCTGCCTGCTCGTCTGTACGAATGAGCCAGATAGTACTTCTTCCTTCCCCGCACCGACCGGACTTCGACGTTCATCATCTGTGTGAGGTGACTACACGCACTTAAGGTTGTCAGTCTGGTGACTACGCTCTAAGAAGGCAGTGACCGCTGGGTGACTACGTGGATTGTGCCGGATTGGGCAGAATACGTCAGGCCGGAGTCAGACCCGAAATCGTTTGGCTTTACCAGAGGGACAAATCGCGACGTCTATCCTGTCAAGGTAGCCCTCCACTTGTGTTCCGACGCACTTCCGAGGTCAAAGACTAATTAGTCGCTGGCACGTTTTATCCGACGTTGTCCTCTCGCACCAACCGCAACCCTGAACAGCCTTCCGACGCGGGGTTCCGTCAAAGGCGCGGCTTCGGTCCTCAGGCTCGCCCGGCTCAGGCTCCCGTCGTCCCGGTGTCCGACCATAGGCGAGGGGGCTTGACGACCTCAAATGGTCGTTCTTGTTTTTCATGGTAGGCGGAGCGCTGACATTCGCCCCCTTTGTCGGCCTGATAGCCGGCGTCCTCTTCATTGTCGCCTTGATTTTCCTCATCGTCGGATGGCGGAATCTTGGCAGGTCGACGCTTGCGGAGGCCCCGCGGTACAAGTCCACCGGCAGTTGGCTCATATATTCGATAGCAATTGCCGTAGTCGTCGCAGTGATTGGAGGTTTCTTGGTTTCTATCCAGTTCGTCAGTGCCGTGCCAGCGTTAGGAAGCACGCCTCCAAGTCTCCAAGCCATCTATCAGAGCCAAGCTTTTCGAAACCTCGAAAGTGAATTCATCGCGGTCGCCGCCGCGGCGTACATAGCGCCCCTCTTGGCATGGTACAGGGTCATCACCTCGCTGAGGAGACTCGCCGACCAGGTCTCCCAACCTCGGCTCAGGACCGCCGGCTGGCTCTTTCTGACTTTGGCGGTGTTCGGGTTGGGTTCGTTTGCGGTCTTTTCAGCGATGCTCTACACAGGTGTAATTTCATTCCCCACGCCGACGACTGCCGGGGGTCTAGGAGTCTTCTATGGCCCCTACTACTACCTATCCTTCTTTGGATACGGAGGTGTTGTCATTCTCGCTATCACCTTCGTTGCTGACGGCCTCTTAGTTCTGGCCTCCTACATGTGTTACAGGGGAGTAAAAGGAGCGCTTCAAGGTTAGTATTAGATACCCAGCGATGCGGAGCCAACCGATCGTGCGGCTCCTTCGCCTCCGTTCTATCGACACAAGTCTAACTAAACCTCGCCCTTTACAAGCACGTGACCCCTCTGCTTGTCACTGCCAAGGATTCTACGGATAGTGGTCCTGCTGTATTGAGGGTAAGCCTTCATCAATTCGTTCAAGCGTCTGCCCTTCTCGAAATGCTCTTGTCTAATGGCTTGGAAATCTTCGGGCGTCACCTTGGCTCGATACCTTCCCGACACATCTCTCAGTTTGACATTCCGCATCAGTTTCATTATTCTGTCGCCGTCGAAGTATGTGTGCGGGACGTGAATAGGGACCTTCCGCGGCCGCCTCTCTCGGCGGCCAGCTTCCACCTCATTTTGGAATATGGCCGTCAGCGCGTTCCCAGTAATCTTGCCATCGTGGTAGTCGAGGGCGGCTTGCATTTCATTTGCTTTCTTGTACAGGTGCGGCAGCATTTGCCGTAGGGTCTCTCTAACCGCGGCGAATCGGCTTACCGCTATCATGTAGGCAGTTCCCTTTGACGCCCTCAGCACGTTGCCCGTCCTGACGCCGCGTCCGTTCAGGAATTCTCTGATATTGTTGATTTGGTCTTTGGATTGGTCGACAAAGATGAGCGAGAGGCCGAGCTTGTACGGTTGGTTGCTTGTATCATAGAAGCTTATCGTACCGTCACCGTCGAAGTAGCCTGCAACCTGTTCCCACGACTTGTAGATGGGCACATCAAGAAACTCGCTTGGAGGATAAAAGCAGCAATGGTTAATACTGAAGGGTTCGATAGCGGGGCGAGAGGTAGTGCGCTAGTCCGTGCCGATGGCCTTTGTGTTAATTAATGCAGATTTAGGCGCGGAGGAGCAGCTCATGAAGGAGCTGAGATCAATAGAGAACGTAAAGGAAGTGTTTATCGTCTATGGCGTGTACGACATCATTGCCCGAATCGAAGGTCAGACGATGGAGAAGGTCAAAGAGACGATCACCTGGAAGATCCGCCGACTCGACAGAGTCCGCAGCACGCTAACGATGATAGTAGTCGAAGGCTAAGACTCCGATTATTCTTCTTAGCACTCTCGTTACGGTATGTTCCCCTGTTCAGAGGGATTTCCCATTCTGTTCTGTTCTCAGTTGATCATCCATATCGCTCCATCTCGATTGGCGATCGATCTCGCTTCTTATTGCGAAATCCGATTTATCCGGTCCTTGAACCTCTTCTTGAAGGGCCCATCGAGCAGAGGAATCAATCTACGCCGAACGTCGCTTGGCAGCGTGAAGAAGTTTCCCCGAAGAATCCTACGGCAGTTGGAACTCCCACATTTACATTCCAGAGGCACTTCCCATTTCTCCCACGCGTTCAAGAAGTAATCCCATGTGATTTCATCCCCCCTGCGAATCTTTCCAAGAGCATAGACCCTCCTGACTCCGCTTCGCAAGTCTGTCTTTACGAGTAAGTTGGGGTCGCATGAATGGTTGATGTATCTCTCCGGCGATTGCGCCAAGACCACCTTCTCGTTTCCGCCTTTGTCAATGAAAACATCGATCTCGTACTTGCTCTGTTCTGGGGTCAGTTTGCTCCTATCAGGAACAGAGTGCGAATCATCCAGCTCTAGAACTAGGTCTTCTTCGCCGAAGTCTCTTAGCGCAAAAACCCCCTTGCCGTGTATCTTTGAATCTCTTACCATTACTGCTTTTGGCATATGGACACGCGTGCTTCTTCACGCTTAAAGAACCATTTCGCTGTTCACTATGGTACCCGTAAGGGCGCTTCACCTGGAGTTTCCTAGATTTTTCTGGTTCTCTAGGTTTGTTGCGTTAAGCGACCCTATCTGGGCCCCGCTTTATCGATGAGCGCGAGGGCTTCCTTCACGCCAGCCAGGCCGAGCTGATCATGCTCGCCCCTCTGGTCAGGGGCCGTTGGTTTGACCGTTGAAGAAGAGGCCCAACATGCTCATCATATGCCCAGAATGATCGCCAGAATCGCAAGAATCATGACGCGGGCGGTCTCGGTTGTCTTGCTTGCACCGTAAAGCCTTGCTGCAACTATAAAGAGGCTGTGAAGCATGAGGACGCGATGGCGCTTTCAAACGCCGCGAAGGCGGGGGTTGCCATCTTCGTTGGGGCTGTTCAGTTTGGAATCTTGCTCATAGTCGCTGAGATATACTACTCGGCTCACGGAGTGCTCAACACCTCCGGGTCTGGAAACACGACCGGATACGCGTACAGCGTATCCGTGAACTTCGTGAGCGACCTCGGCGCGACCTGCCGCAGCTCCTGCACGATTCCGCCCTCGGCCTGGCTCTTCGACATCTCAAACGCCGTTCTGGGCCTCCTCATCCTAGCGGGCGCATACTTCCTCCAGCGAGCGTTCACTTGGAAGCCTGCCACTGGGCTGCTCGCGTTGGCTGGAATCGGGGCGCTGGGTGTGGGCCTCTTCCCGGAGACGGCCGGGATTTTGCACACCATCTCCTCGTTCATCGCCTTCCTGTTCGCTGGTCTGTCCGCGGTCGTCACCTCCAAGTTCGAGAAGAAGCCAATGTCTTACCTCTCAATTATTCTTGGTCTCGCTACGCTCGCTGCTCTTTTCTTGTTCGTCGGGGGCATCAATCTCGGATTAGGGGTAGGGGGGATGGAACGAATGATCGTCTACCCGGCACTCCTCTGGGCGGTCGGCTTCGGAGGCCACATGATGGCGACGGAAGATTCAATGCGGTGGTAGCCGCCATGCGAACCCCTAGCCCGCGACTCTTGTTGATTCTATCAAGGAAATTGACGTCCGACGTTTTCGGCTCTCGAATCACCGAGCTTTAATAGACTGGGCCCGGGGCGTCGGGACAGGTTTCGCAGCCATGCTGATGGTCCCCGGCCCGTCCGAACCTGAGCCAGAGGTTCTGACCACACTCGCACTGCCAATACTCCCTCACTACGGAGAGAAGTGGAAGCAAGTGTACGATGACACTACCGCGAAACTCCAGAAGATCTTCAAGACCGAGAACGACGTCATCATAGTCCCCGTGCCCGGGCAGCTGGCGGTGGAGATGGCCGTTGCGAACCTTGTCCCCAGGGGGCAGGAAGCGTTCGTGTGCGTCAATGGGTACTTCTCTGAAATGATAGTCTCGATGGTCGAGTACTGGGGAGGGAAGCCGGTCGTGGTAAGGAGCGGTCCGGGAAAACCGGTAAAACCGGAGCAGGTTGAGGAGGCCATCGAGAGGACGAAGAGCGACCCATCCGGGAAGCCCCTCTTCGTCGTCCAGAACGAGACGTCTACGGGCGTCGTAAGCCCAGTCGAGGCAATCCTCAAGGTCTGCAGGGAACACGGTATGCTGACCGTTCTTGATTCGATTTCCGCCTTCGGGGGAATAGATGTAAGGGTCGATGAATGGGGCGCCGACTATGCGATCGGATACGCGAGCAAGGCCATCGGGGGCGTCTTCGGGGCAGAGCCCGTGGCCGTGAGCAGGGATGCTTGGAAGGCAGCCAAGAAGAACTCTGACAAGATTCATACCCGCTTTTTGAATCTCAATGTCTGGGCCAAGGCCATCGAGGAGATGGGCCCGTGGGGGCACCCTCATCCGTCGTCGATGCCGACTTCAATCATCGTCGGACTGCAGAAAGCTGTCGACCTCGTCCTGAAAGAAGGTTTGGACAACAGATACCGGAGGCATAAGGAAGTGGCGGAGTTCACCCGCAAGTCTCTGGGGGAGCTGGGTCTGAAGCTATTTCCCGACAAGAGGTATCTCTCGAACACAGTCAGTGTCGCATCAGTCGACCCGGAGGTGGACAAGAAGCTCAGAGGGAGGCTCGCCTCAAAGTACGACATAATGATCGCGGGGGGTCTCGGGGAGCTTTCAGGAAAGATAATCAGAATCGGCCACATGGGCACCTCGGCGACGATTCAGGCCGTCTCCACGACCATGGCGGCGATGGACTCGGTTCTGAGAGACATCAGAAAGAAGTAGCTCAGTTCGACCCGGCCACGCGGACTCCTCTTCTTCACGCGCTGCTCTACATTTTATGGCCGGCCATCCACTTCTTCTCCTCGCTGTTTGGCGTCAGCGGGAAACCGACTGACCATAGGAACATTCTGGCCGTCGACGCCCCCACGTGATGAAATCTCTCCTGGAGGTCCTTCTCCAGCTTCTCCTCGCTTTTCCCGAAGTGGCGCAAGTACTGGTTGAAGGAACCGTACTCCTTCTCCAGCTCTAGGAATTGAGCCGCGTTGTGGATCGTGGCACGGATCTTCTTCTCGTTGCGAACAATCTCCGCATCCTTCATTAGCCTCTTCACGTCTCTTTCGGTGAATTTCGCAACCTTCGTCGGGGAGAAGTTTGAGAAGGCTCTGTCAAACCCGGCCTTCTTATTCTCGACCACCCTCCAGTTCAATCCTGCGGAGAACAGGTGCGTAGTCATCCTCTCGAAGTATCCGCGGTCGTCTTTTGGCGGCGTCGCCTTCCAGGGAGACATCGCTTGCTCAAGCGAATCATCTGTCTATTTAGCCGTTCGTTCTTTCCTGTGACACATGATGCACCTCCGCCTCTTTCTCGGGATTAGGATAAGATTGTGGACGATGTTGACGGTCAACAGGTCGTGTAGCGAATAATGTGTCACAGCACTCTTTGCGTCCTCAAACAAATTGTTATTAAGCGAAGAAAGGTCGAGCCTTCATCTACGCGCAAATGAGAGTCCAGGAAGAAGAGAGGCAAAAGATTCTTTCGCGTGTCATGGCCGTCCCCGAGGCGATCTCGACGAAGAACAAGAGCAGAATTCTAAAGATGTACGATTCGTTCAACCCCAAGTTTTCGTCCTTCGAAGACGTCCCTGACTACTCGCTGGTCGATGGTTCGCGATTTAGAAGGTTCATCGAGGAGCTGTCTGAGATCAAATCCGCATCCATCGACAGGCAGAAGGTTCGATTGGACTTCCTCGCAAAGGATGTTGCACTCGTCACCGGAGTCGACGACTGGCGAATCGAGACAAGAGGAAGAGTCTCAAAAGGGAGAAGCAGGTTCACGATCATCTTCTGGAGGAGGGGGACCTGGAAGGTGATACACGAGCACTTTACGAGGATTCCGCGGCAAAAAGATGGTTGATGGGCTTGGGAAGGGCCAAGAGCGGACTGGGGGTCGGGTTCACGGGGGCACCGTACGGAGTCAGGGAGGTAGTCCGGTTTGCAAAGTTGGCTGAACGAGAGGGCTTTTCGTCGTTCTGGTTCGCGGAGGACTACTTTCTGAGAGACGCCATCTCGAACATAGCCTGCGTCGCGCTCTCCACCGGGAGAATCAAGATAAGCACGGGGGTGATAAACCCCTTTACCAGGAATCCCGCCCTGATAGCTCAGACCGTCGCCACAATCGGCGAGCTTTCGAGAGGCAGAGCCAGGCTTGCTCTCGGAACGGGTGTGCGGCCTCTGCTGGAGAGCGCGGGCATCGAGTTCGTCCGCCCGTTGGAGGCGATGAAGGAAGCCGTGGAAATCATAAGGAGACTGCTCAAGGGAGAGAGAGTCGATTATCTCGGCCGAACCTTCTCCGCGAGGGGAGTGAAATTGTGGGAGAATCCGTACTTCGCGCTCCTCGACGGGCCTTTCAAGCCGTCCAAGGTTCCGATTTACGTCGCCGCTATCGGCCCGAAGATGCTAGAGCTCGCGGGGGCGATCGGGGATGGGGTTCTCTTTACGGCTGGTTTCGGCGTCGAAAGCGCGAGGGAAGCGATTTCTCGCGTCAGGGCAGGCGCAGAGAAGAAAGGGAGGTCCTTCGCGGAGATGGCCGTCGGGAACTATATCATCGCCTGCCTCGGAAAGCCGGCGAGGGGGATAAGGGGTTTCCTCGCGTTTGATGTCGCATACGCGAGGCCCGAGAACCTGACCTCGCTCGGAGTTCCGGAGAGCGAGGTCGCGCAAATCCGCTCAACGCTCGAGCGAAAGGGGATAGGGGAGGCAGCTCGCCTGATTACTCGGGACGTGGCCGACCTGCTGATCGCGTGCGGAACGAAGGGAGAGATACAGCGGAGGGTCGAGGAGTACCGGAAGGCGGGCGTATCGGAGCCGATCCTCCTGCCGATGGAGACCGATGTTGCTGCACTCATGCGGGGTGTGTCTTGATTGATCAATTAGTTGGCTTGAGGAGTTCATCCAGAGCCTCCAGAGTTCTCTCCGGCTTCATCGGGAGCCTCCTAACCCTTGCCCCCGTGGCATCGAAGATGGCGTTAGCGACGGCCGGGGCGGGAGGGACTATGTTCGCCTCACCGACACCCTTGGCGCCGTACGGCCCGCTCCCGTAATGCCCCTCCACGATGATCGGTTCAACCACGGGCACGTCCATGATCGTTGGTAGCTTGTATTCACCGAGGTTCGGGTTGACCGTCAACCCGGAATCGTCGTGCAGCATCTCCTCAAAGAGGGCGTAGCCGATGCCCTGCACGGCCCCTCCCTGAATCTGCCCTTCGGCGCCGAGAGGGTTGATGCAGTAGCCGAGGTCCTGCGCCGCGACGTATCTGAGAACCCTGACCTTTCCTGTGAGCATGTCAACCTCGACTTCAGCGACGTGCGCGACGTAGGTCGGGTCGTGAAGGGAGGGGACGAACGCATACCCTTCAAGCGTGTCCTTGTCGTACTCCGGGAAGTCTTGCACGAATGTCCCCCTCCCCAGAATCGGCCCCCCGATGACGTACTGAGCGGTCATCGCCAGGTCCGGGTACTTGACGAGCCTATCCGTTCCCAGCTCGCGAGCCGCGCCGTCCCTGAGGATTATCCTCTTCGTCTCGACCTTCAGGACGTGGGAGGCAACCTTCACGATCTGTTCTTTCGCGTCCCTCGCGGCTCTCAGCACAGCGTTCCCCGCTCCGTACGTGGTTCTGCTACCCTGGGCTCCACCGTCCCAAGGAACGAAATCAGTGTCTCCTGAGCGGAGTATCACCTCCTCCGGGGCGACGCCCAGCTCCTCCGCGGCTATCATCACGAGGCCGGTGACCGCGCCCGAGCCCGTATCTTCCGCCCCGGTGACGAGAACCACCCTTCCGTCTTCATTGAGCTTGACGTAGGCAGCGCTCGAGTGTATCCCAACCGACGGGATCAAGCCGCACGCAACCCCCATCCCTCTTGCGTACCTGTCTTCCCGCCCCCGTCTGCCCCTTCGCTTCGCCTTGAACTCCCTCCAGCCTGCACTTCTAGTCACGCGAGTTATCGCGTCCTTCAGCCCGACCCCTTTCATTACCTGCCCCGTCGGGCCCAGACTACCATCCTGCCACGCGTTTGCAAGCCTGAACTCCACAGGGTCCACTCCGATCTTCTTCGCGAGGGTGTCCGTGTGGGACTCGACCGCAAACGCCGTCTCGACCGTGCCCGGAGCTCTGAAGGCGCCAGCGGGCTGCTTGTTCGTGTAGACGCTCAACCCCTCAGTTTCAAAGTTTGGTACGTCGTACGGGCCGATGAGCTGGAGGGCAGCTATGTTCGCGTAAACCGCCGCCTCCGAACCATACGCGCCCGCATCGACTACGGCCCTCCCCCGCCTAGCCGTCACCCTCCCGTCCTTCAAGCCACTCTTAATCCAGAAGCGCATCGCGGGTCTCGGCGTCCCGCCGACAAACTCCTCTTCGCGCGTCAGAACCATCTTGACTGGCCTCCTGGCCTTCCTCGAAAGGGCAGCGCAGAGCGGCTCGAGGTGTGAGGATATCTTGGCACCGAAGCCGCCGCCCGTGTGCGTGACGAAGATCTGTATCTGACTCACCGGAACAGAGAGAACCTCCGCCAGGGAGTTGCGTGTCAGGAAGGGGCTCTGGGTTGAGGTCCACACCCTGACCCTTCCAGTCCTGGCCTCGACGTCAGCCGTAGCAGCTCTAGGCTCCAGGTATGACTGGTGGACCTGTTGGGTCTCGTAAGACTCCTCGACAACGTGGTCCGCCGCCCCGAGCGCCTTCTCTGGATTCCCCCTGTGAACTCGGGAGAATGAGCACACGTTCTTGGAAGCGTAGGGGGGTGAACCGGCCGGCACGACACCGGGATGTATGGGGGTACTCTCGTCCTTCATGGCCTCCTCAACCGTAAGAACGTTCGGGAGTTGCTCGTACTCTACCTGCACCTCCTTCAGCGCCCTCTCAGCGATCTCTGCTGTCTCCGCCGCGAGCGCACAGACCGGCTGTCCGCAGTAGATGACCCTCTCCGTCGGCAGGACCGTCTGGTCTCGGACCGCAAATCCGTAGACGATGGGGGGAAGGTCTCGCGCCGTAACCACGGCCCTGACCCCGGGGAGGCTTTCAGCTCTGCTCACATCGAGTTTCAGAATCCTCGCGTGGGCGTAGGTGCTGCGAAGGATCTTGCCGTAAAGGAGGTTCGGAAGTCTTACGTCTGTTCCGAAGGTAGCCGAGCCAGATACCTTGAGCGCGGCATCGTACCGCATCTTTCTGGTCCCGACCACCCGGAGTCCCTCCTCCTCTCGTTCTTCGAGTTTCGTCTGGGGAACGCTGCGGCTCAAAGGTGCCTCGGTTCCGAGTCAAAATAGATATAAGGATTGAAGGGTCCTTTCGTCAGAGCAGCGTTCTAGATGAGCGAGTTCTCGCCTAAGCACTACTTCAGGCCGGAGACCGCAAGCGAAGCCTCGCAGACGCTCGCGAGGTACAAGGACAGGTCCATCGTGATCGGGGGTGGCACGGTGATATACGAGCTCGCGCAGAGGGGTCTCCTCTCCGACGTTGAAGCTCTTGTAGACCTGACGAGGCTTTCCCTGGACCAGGTGAAGGACGGAGAGAAGTTCTTATCGATTGGAGCCAACGTGTCTCTATCATATCTTCAGGAGAGCGCGGCGCTCCGAGAGGGCAGGCTTGCGTGCATCGGCGACGCACTCAAGGAAATACGGCCCATACAGGTGAAGAACCTTGCGACTGTGGGAGGAGCGGTCTCGAGTTGCATTCCCTTCTTTGACTTGCCGGTGGCGCTCGCATCTGTGGGCGCGAATGTGGAGCTGAACGGACCTCACGCGGTCCGGAGCGTCCCGATTCTCGAGTTTCAAAGAGATTTTCTTCAGCCGGACCTTAGGGAGGGGGAGTTCGTCAGTGCGGTGCTAATCCCGCGACAGATGG
The DNA here is from genome assembly GCA_005877225.1 of Nitrososphaerota archaeon. Taxonomy (GTDB): domain Archaea; phylum Thermoproteota; class Nitrososphaeria; order Nitrososphaerales; family Gagatemarchaeaceae; genus TA-13. The sequence continues at coordinate 12,225 of VBPK01000167.1, read as the reverse complement.
CCTCGAGAGCGAGCGCGTTTTCCAAGTTCGCTCTTACAGGAGACGACTGGGCGACGGTGAACTGCGCCTGCTCGCTGGAGATAGCGAAAGGGATCATCAGAGAAGCAAGGATAGTCTTCGGCGCCATCGCGAGCAAGCCCTTGCTCGCAGAAAGGTGCGGCGCAGCCCTGATGAATAGGAGGGCCGAGGCGGCCGCGATACCGAAAGCGATTGAAACGCTCGACGGCGAGCTCGGCGAGCCGATCTCCGACCACCGCGCTTCCTCCTCCTACAGGAAGAGGGTCGCGAAGCTGCTCCTCCAGACGACGCTCGAAAGAGCCTTCGAGAGGGGAGGTGGCTAGCCAGTGGAGAGGGTTAGGATCAACGTGAACGAGATCGATCACGAGGTGGAGGTGGAACCTTGGATGACGCTCAACTTCGTCTTGAGAGAGAAGCTCGCACTTACGGGGACCAAGAAGGGTTGCGACACGGGCGGGTGTGGCGCCTGTACCGTCCTCCTCGACGGTAGGGCGGTGTATTCATGCATGACGTACGCGATGAAGGCCGAAGGGAGGAGGGTGACTACAATCGAGGGGTTGACCGGCGACGGGAATCTCGACCGCATCCAGACGGCCTACGCGGAGCACTACGCGCTCCAATGCGGTTACTGCACTCCAGGCTTCATCATGTCAACGAAAGCCCTCTTCGACGCGAATCCAGACCCGCTCGAGGAGGAGATTAAGGAAGCACTCGTTGGAAACCTCTGCCGCTGCACAGGCTACGCGAAGATCCTCGAGGCCACCCTCTCCATGAAGCAGAAGCGGAAGGGCCGGACGTGACTTTCCATCGGGAGTAACCGATGGGCCTTGATCATCACCTAGGCATCGAAATCTGGGCAGTTTTCTCGAGTCTTTTATTAAGAGAGAGGAACCGGGAGGAGAGTCGTTGGGGAGCGCAGTCCTAACACGCAAGAAGTACGACTTCACAGACTTTGCTGTCTTCTCTGAATTCGTTTTCTTGCTCGACTCTTACAGGGTTCAGCAGTACACTGAGCTGAAGTGGGCTGACAGGGTGGTCGATGAAGGGAAGATGGGGTACTCCTTCAGGCGGGACTGGGATGATATCCGCAAGATACTGACAAAGATGGCCAGAGTTCCCGTCGAGCTTCGCTACCTCCTGAAGTGGGCAAGGTACCAGCAGTTGCTCAGATTCGTAGGAAACATCATCTCCACCATGATGTTCCTGCTCTTCGGGCTGACGGTCTTCTTCGCCTTCGGAGGGAACAGGGGGGTCTACTCGAGTCTTGCGAACCTCATCGTCTACCTGCTACCCGTCGTTGCAGGGGGGTTGATCCTGGCCTTCGTGGGCCCCCCCATACTTGCCAGGAAGATTTACCGCAAGTTGACCGAGTACAGGCAGAGAAACATCGGACAGTTTCGGGAGTGGGAGTCCCAGCTCAAGGTCGTCATACAGAACCTGATACTTAGCGCGTCGCAGCAGGCGAGGGAAGGAAAGCTGGAGGGCGAGGATGCGAAGGGAAAGAAGGGGAGCGGGGGGCGGCTAGAACAGGTCGATGATTTGTACAAGGCAGCTTGGCATAGAATCAAGCGGCTCCTTGGGGGCGGGGAGGAGAGGAGGCGCGAAGAGCAGGGTTTCGTCTTCGCCCTTTTCATGAACGACTATCTAGGGACCAGGCTGCTTCAGAAGCCCTCTCTGCTGAAAAAGCACTACACCGTCCAGCTCGTGCAGTCTGCTTCGAGCGCGAATACCTGATACCGGCGATTCCTCTACAGTCCTCGAACTGACCAGCTATCAGCCGCCAAGCTATTTTTGGGCCCCAGATTTTGTCACAGATGCAAAGATTTGAGGAGTTGGGTGCTGAGAGGTAAAAATTTATATGTTCTTCCCCTCGGTTCCAGCCTCCGAATGGCAGCAGGAGAACCGCTGCTGTTTGTAAGACAGGCTTCGGGGCTAACTCGAGCAATCTCCTCCTATACCGTAATCTTCTTCGGGCTGGGTCTCAATTTCCTTCCCTTCCAGTACTTCCTGATGGGAAACATCTCGTTCATCTTTCCGGGCGTGAACCTCGTCGCAATCTACTTCTTCGGCGGCCTCTTCGTGCTCCTTGAGGTCGTGAGCATGGCCCTCCTCTATGTTGCTATGCCGAGGTCGGGCGCGATCTACCTTCCGATGTCCCGGTCGATCTCACCGATGCTCGGCATGATGGAGGCGTGGAGGTCGATAATTCAGAATCCCACTCAGAGGGGAGTTACCGCCTTCCTGGGTGCGAGTCAGTTCTCCGCGTTCGTGATACTCACGGGCACCTTCACGGGAAGCGCCGGCCTCATATCACTGGGGAAGGCCTTCAGCTCTAATGCTTGGAACCTCGTGGCGGTAGGACTCCTCATCCAGATCATAGGCCTGATAGTCACCTGGCTGGGGCCGGGGATAATGGGCAAGTGGGTAGCCATCTTCGGAATCGGGGCCGTGATAGGGATAATACTGGTCTCCGCCTCGTACGTCGGTGCCCTCGGGAACCTCCAAACCAGGTGGGACTCGACGTTTGGTGGAGGCGCCTACAACGAAATCGTCTCCACGGCGAACTCGAACGGCTTCTCTCCGCCCGCCCCCAGTTTCTCGGCTACTCTCGCGGCTGCCCTGACACCCATCTCCACCACCTTTCCCTACACGGTGATGCCGCTCGTCGGGGAGGTGGAGAAACCGCGGAGAAACATCCCTCTCAGCATGGTCGGGAGCGGTCTCGGCGTGCTGTTCTTCAACACGGTCGCGACCTGGGGCTACACCGCCTCCTACGGGAACTTCGCGAACATGTACAACTTCGTCAGCACGAATGCGAACCTGACTTCGAAACTGACCATCATGCAGGGGAAGATCTTCCCCATCGACCTTTCCTCGATGGCGGCCGCCGTGTCGGGTAGCCCGGCTCTCAGCGGACTAGCCGCGTTCTCCCCGCAGTGGTCCAACTTCAACGACCTCATCGTGAACAACGCATTCTGCTCCCGTCCGCTCTTCGCGCTCGCGATGGACAGGATGGGTCCCTCGGTATTCGCGACCGTCTCTCCGAGATGGCACAGTCCTGTCGCCGGCAACATCTTCTGGTTCGGCGCCTCCCTTCCCACTCTATTCCTCTCGGCCGTGGATACCACCGGCACAGTGGGTGGAATACTCAACGGCACTGTATTCGCATTCGCTCTCGCAAGGTCGTTCCAGCACTGGTCGGAAGTTGCGCTTCCGATTACTAGACCCGAAATCGCGCAGCAGGGATTCAACATAAAGATAGGTGGAATCGACCTGATGTCGATCCTGGGCGGCATCGCAACCGTGGTCTTCCTCTACCTCATCGGCACGAACCCGGCTCAGTCGGCGAACAGCTCTCTCTACGTGCTCGTGATGTACGGAATAGGCGTCTTCTTCTTCATTTACTACTCAGCGAAGAACGCGAAGCAGGGGATTCGCGTAAACCAGATCTTCTCAACGCTGCCTCCAGAATAGAGCGACGAAGCCTCCCCTTTCTCTTTTCCGATCAGCCGGTGACTCGCCAGTACCTTACCTCACCCTTCGGGTCGTCTGGCAGGTCGACGACGTAGCCGCTTATCGTGCCGATCTGATACTCAGAGCCCGGGTTCATGCAGACCGTTCGACCTATCTTTGCATGGGCGGGGGACTCGTGGATGTGCCCGTGCAACCCGAGGAGAGGCTGAAATTCCCTTATGACTTTTAGGACTGCCCTGCTTCCCACACTCTCGAAGACAGGGTTGCCGAAGTCCGTAATCGGCTTGAGGTCCCTGTCTAGCTTCGGGGCTCGGTCGAGGCCGGAGGCGTATGGTGGTGCATGAAAGTTGCAGACCAGGCTCTCTGTTCTCCCATCCGCCCCGTCGATCTCCTTCTGTAGTCTTCTCTCCAGTTTCTCCTCCGAACACTCCCTCGGTGTGTTCCACGGAGTGGGATTGACGTACTCGCAGCTCACCATCTGCCTCTTCGAATCCAGCTCCACCACTCGCTTCAGCGGGTACACCACTCTCTCGTGCTTCTGTATGACATCGTCAATCTCGAAGACATCATCATTCCCCGGACAAACGATTAGCTTCACCCGTGGAGGAAAGTTCGTTTCATCAATCTCCGAGAGCATCTCATCAAGCGTCCGTCTCATCAAGGTCAGGAAAAGCTCTTCCCGCTTCGCCGGATTTGTCTTCAGCTCCTCGACCTCGGATGAGCTCGCTTCGAAGACGTACCAGCCCTTGTTCCTGAAGATTGCTTTCTTCTCCTGCACCTCCTCCTTCGACAGCAGCGTCTCCCGCCTACCGTAGGGGGCGCAGTACCATTCCGACTCGCCGACCCTGACGAACGGAACCATCGCCTTCCCGGTGAGGTCGCCGAGGAGGAGGACGACGTCCGCCTCGTAATGACTCGCGGAGCTCAGGGTCTTCCTCCAGACGATTTCACTCGCGTGCAGGTCTGTGGTGTGGAAGAGCCTGGTCAATCGGCGAGGTTTACGCCTTCTCCGCTTAAATAATTCTCTGAAGCTCTCTCCAAGGAGAAGAGTTGGATTACGAGCCTCCGAGCGCCACGCCCGAGTTGTCGGAGCTCGCGTGCAGGCTTGTTGAAGCCGCGCGCGACCAGGGCCTCCCGCTGAGGGCGGGCGCGGGGGTCGCGATCAGGCTACACTGCGAAGGTGCGTTGCAGAGGTATCCGGTCTTGAAGCGCCCCGTTCACGACGTAGACCTGATAGGGCGGTCCAGGAATCTGAAAGACGTCACGAAATTCATGGAGTCACAGGGTTTCGTCAAGGTCCCGACCTCTCTCAACGCCGCCTTCTCGCTCCGCGAAATCTACGTGAACCCGAAGACCAGGACCGAGGTCGACATCTTCCTCGACAAGCTTCAGATGAATCACACGATAGAGCTCAAGGACAGGCTTGAGCTCGACTATCCGACCCTCACCGTCTCGGACCTTCTGCTCTCCAAACTCCAGATCGTAAAGATAAACCTGAAGGACGTAACAGACCTGGTCATGCTGCTCGCGGACCACCCTCTCGGCGACACGGATAGAAACGAGGTCAACTTGCCCTACGTCGCGAAGATCCTCTCGAACGACTGGGGATTCCACTACACGGTCGGAAATAACATACGAGTGGTTGGCGACCAGCTTGCGAGGCTCGACGGACTTGATACCTCGATGATTGAAGAGCTGGCCAAGAAGTGTAAGCGGATTGTCGATGCGGCAGAGGCTCACCCGAAGAGCATAGGATGGAGGGTTAGGGCAAAGATGGGAACTTCGAAGAGATGGTACAGAGAAGTAGAGCGAGAGGGAGACAGCGTTACGATGCCTGCAGGCCCTTAAAGGGCAACAGCAAGGCCTTCGCAAACGTCTTCTGGGTCATGGGGTTCATCACCACCGTATCGACCCCGGCGTCGTAGTACTCTCTCATCCTCTTCCTGCAAACCTCGGCGTCCCCGCAGACAGTCAGGGTGTCCACGATCTCGTCATCCACCAGTTCCTTTACCCTCTTGGCGTCGGCGTGCTCCAGATGCCACATCGGGTCGCCCACCTTCTCCTCCCAGCGGAAAGCCTCTCTGAGCTCAGGGAGGAGGTCGAGCGGAAGGCCGCTCCTCCTGAGGAAGACCTCCCCGAACGTCGGTATCGAAAGCAGGAATCCGACACTTCTTCTCACGCTCTCGTATGCCCTCTGGACATCTTCGTCGATGCTTGCCCAGAGTGAGCAGACCAACTGTTTCTTTGTCCCCCCAGTTCTGATCGATCGCAGAATGCCTGCCGCGTACCTTGCGTGTCGAACAGACGTGCAGGAATTCAGTATGGCGCCGTCTGCCTGGGTGAACGCGAGCCTAAGCATCTTGGGTCCCATCGCGGCAAGAAGAATCGGTATCTTCCTCCTTACTGGGGCGAAGCGCAACTTGGCGTTTGTGAGTTTGACTTCGTTCCCGTCGTACGTAACCCTCTCCCCGGCGAGGAGCTTCTTCGTGCACTGAATGTACTCTTCCATGTGCTCGATGTGCGAGCCGTAGGGGATGTGCATCTCATCCTCTATCAGGGACTTCACCCCCCGCCCGACCCCGAGAATCAGTCTCCCGCGACTGACCTCATCGACGGTAGCCGCCGCCATCGCCATGTACACGGGGCTTCTCGTGTAGACGTTGACTATGCCGGTCGCTACGCTGACCTTCTTTGTTGCAGAGGCCGCTAGGCCGATTAAGGAGAAGGCGTCTCTAAAGTATGGGTCCTCGGATATCCAGACTGAGTCGAACCCCGCCCTCTCGCCCTTCTTGCACCATCCAATCAGTTCCCGGGCTCCCATTCCCGTGTGCAGTCCGAGACCGATCGATTTCATTTATTCCCCGAACCGGCATTCGCGAGTCTCGCCCGAGCAGGATAATAACCATTGGCTGGGGAATCGGCAGCGCCTTAACCAGCTAGGTTGGTGTCCCTCCTTTACCTCGGCTGGCGAAGTGAAAGGGAGATCTAGGCAATCAATGGAAGGTTCGAAGGGCTTGAAAGCGGGTTTGAAGGATTAGAAGGCAGACTTGGATTTGAAAGCAAACTTGGGGGATCAGAAGGCAAGATCGACGGACGATTCGCAGCAGTTCGCGCTTAAATCAGGAGGCTTGACGGAAAGGTTGACACACTGGACACACGAATGTCAGGAAAATTCTCGTAACATCTGCGAGTGTACCAAGAAGTTCTTACTGTCTTCCGAATTCGAAGGCTAGAAGCGCCAGCGAGAGAGAGCCGTACTTCAGCACGCCCTCATCGACCTTGAACCGGGGGCTGTGGTTAGGATAGACGGATCCCTTGGATTTGTTGTGGGTTCCCAAGAAGTAGTAGGTTCCCGGTACCTTCTGCAAATATCGTGAGAAATCCTCTGCGGCCAGTACAGGTGAAATCTCGACTGTCCTCGTCTCCGGTATCGTCTTCAGAATTCGAGAAACCTTCCTAGTAACGGAGGGGTCGTTTCGCGTGACAGGGTTCGAATCTACTATCGAGACTTCGCACTTTGCACCGAATGCTCTGCTCACTCTCTTCGCAATTTGAGAAATCAGAATCTTCGCCCTTCTGTTTGTCACCTCGCTTAGAGTTCTCAACGTCCCTTCGAGGATTGCCTCAGCAGGAATGATATTGCTCTTGGTGCCGGAGTGGATGGTACACGCTGATACCACGAGCGGTTCGACCGGGTCGATCATCCTGGCGGGAATGGCTTGCAAGCTCGTGACGACTTGGGCGGCCACATAGACCGGGTCGACGGTTTCGTGTGGAGCAGACCCGTGTCCCCCGGGGCCGCTTATCCGTATCCTGAATGTGCCAGAAGAGGCCATGAGCGCACCTTCCCTGAGCGCGAATGTTCGCGAAGGGTAGTTTGCGAAGATGTGAAGGCCGAAGACGTAGTCCACCTTCGGATTCTCCATGACTCCATCCTCGATCATCGGTTGCGCTCCCCCACCAAGCTCCCCAGCCTCTTCAGCAGGCTGGAAGAGAAACTTCACCGTGCCGTGAAGCTCGTTTCGGTGCTTTGCGAGGAGCATCGCTGCCCCCAGCAGCATCGCGACGTGGGCGTCGTGTCCGCAGGCGTGCATCACACCCTTCACCTTGGACCGAAAATCCACGTCAGACATCTCGTCGAGGGGCAGTGCATCCATATCGGCCCTAAGCGCAACCACGCGCCCCGGCTTTGCCCCCTCCAGGAATCCCAAGACGCCGTTGCCTCCAACTTTGGTCTTCACTCTTACGTCCAACGACCGGAGCACTTCGCTCACCAGCTTCGCGGTCTTCTCTTCCCGGAAGGAAAGTTCGGGATTCTGATGGATTGTTCTTCTGGTGCTGACCACCATATCCTCGATCTCCTTCACGTCGCCAAGGAAGAGGCTCACTGCCAGCGAAAAGACGGATTGCGCTTAAGGCTTTGGGGTTGAGTAGGAGCCGTAGCGAGAATCGAGAAAGAATATTAGAACCAAAACAGCGAAGCTTCACGATTCAGTTTTGAGAATTGCCAAGGACATCTACCTTGTGGGTGGAGGAGACATCGGGTTGTCAAACAGGATGGATTGCCACGTTTACATCCTCGATGGAGGTAAGGAGAAGGCGCTCATAGACGCGGGAGTCGGAATCGACTCGCAAGAAATCATCAGAAATATCAAGGAGGATGGTTTTGACCCCAAGAGAGACATCGACCGCCTCCTGATTACACACGCCCACGCGGATCACGGAGGGGGAGCGAGCGCCCTGCGCTCCGCCACGGGCGCAGAACTCATAGCCCCGAGGGGGGAAGCAGAATTCCTCGAGAGCGGAGGGAGGGATCTGGAGGTCGGGTTGAAGGCCGCAAAGGAATCAGGCATCTACCCGAAGAACTATGTCTACAAGCACGCGAAGGTTGACCGTGTGGTACGTCACAATACGAAGTTTCGGGTGGGGAGTTACATTCTCAGGACGATCCAAGTCCCAGGCCACAGTCACGGAATTGCGGGTTTCCTCGTCGAGAGCGAGCCGAGGTCGTTCTTCTCATCCGACATCGTGTTCATAAACGGAAACGTCGGGTATGGCAACTGGCCCGGTTGCAACCTAGATAACTACCGCAACAACATTGGGAGACTGAAGAACCTCCTCGTTGAGCAGCTCTTCCCCGGGCACTTCATGTGGACACTGAGGGACGGGCAGACCCACCTCGACGCTGCCATTCAGAACCTCAAGGGGGCGTGGCTCCCACCCTCGTGGACCCACAACCATCCGTTCAGGTAGCAGAAGGCGGCCAGGCGGGTGGGTCCTCCTCTTCCAGTTCGAGCTTGCGTGATCGGATTAGGCGAGTTCGGCCTCCCGCATGCCAGAGCATATCGTGAGAACCCTCGGGTTGAGCTCGTAGCCCTCTGCGATATCCGGAAGAGACCTCTTCAGGAGGCGGGGAGAGAATTGAGTGTCGGAAGGCTCTACGAAGACTACTCCGAAATGCTCGAGGCGGAGAAGAACAACATAGACATAGTCTCCGTAGCCACCCCCGACGAATCGCACGCGGAGATCGCGAGCGCGGCGCTCGGTATCAACAAGCACGTCTTCCTGGAGAAACCCATGTGCCGAACACTCAGGGAGGCCGACAGAATCTTGGAGGAAGCGTCTCGCAGCCGCGGGATGCTGATGGTGGATTTCATCCTGAGATTTGACCCGCGGTACGTCAGAGCGAGGGAGATCGCGGCGAGCGGAGAGCTTGGGCGAATCATAGCGCTCCACGCAAGAAGGCACGCCAGCTCAGAGTTTGCGAGGACCCACGGAAAGTTCAGCAACCTCTTCCTCTCTTCAGCCGTGCACGATATCGACGCCATCCTGTGGATGACGTCCGCAAAACCGGTTAGGGTCTACGCTACGGGGAACGGAAGCCTTCTCAACAAGAAGTTCGACGACGCGATCCTATGCATCTTGGAGTTCGACGAGGGAGCAATCGCATCCATAGATTCAAACTGGGTCCTTCCACTTCGCGCCCCAAGGCTCGAGAGTGGGCTGAGAATAGTCGGCACGAAAGGGGTTGTCGATGTTGCCGGTGATCAAGGACTGACCGAGGTCACGGCGGGCGCGGGGGTGGTGGTGGTCCCGGACCTCTCTCTCCGGCCCATCGTCGTCGGAGATACGCTGGAGGGCGCTCTCAAGAGAGCAATAGACCACTTTGTCACCTGCGTGCTCGAGGGGAAGGATCCGTCGGTGGGACCCCTTGAGGGTCGTGATGCCTTGAAGGTGGCATTGGCCCTCGAGGAATCTGCGAGGAGCCACAAGCCGGTCAGGCTCGACTGGCAGGCTTCGAGACTCGACGTTACTTCAGAGCGCCCATCGTCAGGCCCTTGACTATGTACTTTTGAGCAAATGTCAGCAGGATGAGGGCGGGCAGCATGAAGAGCGTCGAGATGGCGGTCATGGCTGGCCAGTCTATCACTACGATCCCCACGAAGTCGGCCACGAAGGCAGGTACCGTCCTCGCCGCGGTCGAGGTGAGAAGGAAGGCGAAGAGGAACTCGTTCCATGAGAACAGGAAGACTATGATAGAGACGGTAATTATGGCGGGCTTGCTAATGGGGAGTATGATCTTCGTCAGGGTCTGCAACCTAGAAGCGCCGTCGATCATCGCCGCCCTTTCGAGCTCTATCGGCACCCCCTCGAAATAGCCCATCAGAATCCATATGGAGAGTGATAAGTTGAAGGTAAGGTACACTGTGATGAGCGCGAAGACAGTATCGTACAGCGGAATTATCCTTGTCATGAGGATGAAGAAGGACAGACTGAGCGCAAAGACGGGAGCCATCCTCGTGGATATCATCCAGGCAGCGAGGTTCCTCGTGAACGCATTCTTCGTTCGGGCGAGGCGATAAGCGGCAGGGACTCCCAGGGCGAGACAGATCAGTACGGTGGACGTTGCCACAATAATGCTGTTGATCAGGTCGGCGGTGAAGGGTCCTGCCAAGATCCTATTGTAGGCGTTGAGGGTCGGCGTGAAATAAAAGAGAACCTGCCCCAGACTGTACCCTGTTAGCGCTTCCGAGACGGGTTTGAAGGACGATACGATTATCCATATGATGGGAACACCGTACAGTACGGCGGCGCCTGTGATGACGAGGTATGAGAGGATGCGCATGATGTTGAGCTTCATCTTAGGTCGCCTTGTTGTAGACCCTGATGAGAAAGGTTATGGCCACGACCGATATGATTACCATGATGACTCCCAGAGCCGACGCCTGTCCTATGTCGGAGCTCGAGAAGGCAATCAGGTATCCATGAATGCCTAGGACCTGCGTTGCGTTTCCAGGTCCGCCGCGGGTCATCACGTAGATTTGGTCGAAGGCATTAACCGAATCGATGACCTTGAGGATCACGGCTATGATTAGCACCTTTCTCAACAGAGGAAGGGTTATGTGACGGAACGAAGAGAGTGCACCCGCCCCGTCAATCTTGGCCGCCCGGTATAGGGAGGGTGAAATTCCCTGAAGGCCTGCGAGAATTATCAAGAACATGAAGGGAGCCTTCGTCCACACGTCGACGAAGACCACCGCGATCAATGCGTTCAGGGGATTACCTAGGATGCTCCCAATGTGTATCCCGAGAGAGGGGAGGATGAACGCGCCGACCAGCCCCTGATTCGAGTCAAAGAGGTAGCGCCAGGTGAAGCCGGTTATGATTGGGGCTATCGTGAATGGAAGGATTATGATTGCTCTGAACACGTTTGTCCCGCGGAGGTTCTGATTCAGGGTCAACGAAAGAACCAGCCCGAAGAGGATCGAAAAGGTGACTGTGAGCGCGACAAACTCAGCACTCACACGAAGAGAATTGTAGAAGTTAGCGAGGCTAAAGAGGTTCACGAAGTTGGTGACTCCGACCAGCGGATGGTCCAGAAGGAAGGCTTTCCATTGGCTGATACTCAGGTAGATCATGTAGATCGTGGGGAAGATTGTGACCAGGAGGAGGGCGGTCGTCGCAGGGAAGAGATAAGAGTATGTGTAGATGAAACGACGCAGCCTTGCGGAGAGCGTGCCACTATTTTGCTTCTTCGTCGCTCCCAGCTTCCTCGCCGGTCAACGGAGCTGCCGCCAAGGCAGCGTAGGACGATGTATCGTCCTAGCCATAGTATCCGTCAGACTTCAGAAGCTGATAGGCGTAGTCTTGAAGAGCCTGGGCTGCCTGCTGCGGGGTCATCTGGCCAGACATCACTGCAGAGGTCACCTCGCCCATCTTCACATTAATCGAGTTAGCCTCTGGTATGTAGGCGATGAAGTGCGGGTCCGACTGGGCAAGCATCTCGATCATCAGGTTCATCGTGGTCGCTCCCCACTTCTGGGTGAGCTGCGTGCTGTGTAACACAGAAAGTAGTGATGGGTTGGGGAAGAAGGCGGTGGCGAAGTTGAGTTGTCTCTCGTAGCTCGTCAGGAATGACAGAGCGAGGAAGGCGGCCTTTGGATTGTGCGTGAATTTGCTGATGCCGAAGGAGAGCGACCAGATCTCGTCGAAGTATTTGCCCGTTGGTCCGGTCACCGTCGGTGCGTAGGCCATCAGCGCAGCAAGGGTCGCGTTCGGCGCGAAAGCCTGTGCAGCGAACGCGTTGACCGACTGGGGGTAGAGAATCGCGGCCTTGCCGCTCTGGTACAGCGTTATCTCCTTGCTGAAGTCATAGGTGGGGGTATCCGGGGACGAGAACGCGGAGCCCATGAGCGCATAGGTCTTGATTGCGTTGACTACAGCGGTTGTATT
>VBPK01000160.1 GCA_005877225.1 Nitrososphaerota archaeon | reverse complement strand
GAAACTCGCTAAGGAGAGTGAGGCCGAAGTCTCCAGACAACTGAGGTTGCAGTCATTCTACTCCTTCCTCGCCGGGAGGGTTGACCTCCAGAAGAAGGTCGAGGAGCTTGCTGATACCGTCCGGGGAGCCGGCTAACTAGACCTCACCCCGATCTGGAGAAGAATCGCCCTCGCCGCCTCTCTGGGTCTCGTCATTTCCGAATCTATCCGGAGCGCGCTGACCGGCGTCTGCATCATCTCGTACAGTCTCAGAAAGCTTTTCTTTGGAACTCGCTCTCTTCGAGAGAGGTTCCGACGATATGCGGTCTTGGGGTCGCACGCCACGTAGACAACGAGGTGCGTCGAGAAGTAGCGCGATAGCTTCTCGACCGCTTCGTCCCTGTACTCATCCCTCAGGAATGTGCCATCGAGGATCGCGTCGTATCCTGCCTTGAGTGCCTCCCTCGCGATGAGGATGCAGTCTCTGTAGACGAGCGCCGATTCCTCCTTTGTGTACCCAGGTCGCGAGATCATGGAGCGGAGGGTGTCGGTCTGAATGTGAAAGCAGTCTCTCAAATTCTTGGCGACGATCCGTGCTATCGTCGTCTTACCGCTGCCCGGGATTCCGCAGAAGATCACGAGCCTCCCAGCCAAGCGGTTCAGAATCAATGAGCGTCGGAGATGTAATAAGGCTGTCCCGCCCGACTTGTAGGGAGGGTGCCTGATTCGGGTAGGACCTCTCCCCCCCGGAGAGGAGCTCACCGTAACCTACGCCGAGGCAGTCGTATGGGCGAATTGGCAAATTTGGGGTCCTCGAGCCTGCGGATTCCCCTAGATTGCACAAATATTTCATCTCCTCTTGTAGGATGCTAATATGGTGGACAAGAAAAAGCAGAAGTTCGTCGGTCTCTTGGCGCAGAAGGTGCTAAGCGGAGAGATTTCACAAGAGCTCTTCAAGAGGCTCGAGCTCGCGGTGAACTATTCTGACGAGTTTAAGATTCAAGAGCTCGGCGACCCGGCTGCAGTCGCCGTTGTGGACTGGTTCAAGAGGCGGGGGTTGGAACGAGCATGGACCTTCACGAAGACCGCTTGCCCGGGGTGTTCGAAGGAATCCTACGCATTCGAGAACAAGAATCTGATGCTGGTAATCTGCCCGAACTGCATGGGCGAGAAGACCAGCCCACTCCTCACGATGAATCCGGGTCAAAAAGACCTCCAGGGCCTGTCGGCTCAAGTTAGGGAGATAATACTGAGAGCCGAGGCCCGGGCGGCTAACCTCAGTCCTCAACCCAAATAGCCGAGGGCGGCCGTTCAACGGAGGAAAAGCCACGAAGTTGTGCTCGTCCCACCCTTGCTTCACGACGTGCTGAAGATAATGAGGCTAACCCCAAATCGCCGTAAGAGGACCGAGGAAGAGAGGCTCAGATTTTTATGCTCAGTCTGTTGGTAGCCAGAGCGATGGCATCCGATACCAAGTTCTTCGTCAAGGTATTCCCGGCGCAGAAACCCAAGAAGGTCCCGAAGGCCGTCACCGAGGCACTCAAGGGGGTTGCGAGCGCAAAGGCGATGGGACGAATGAAGAAGGAGAGCGTCGAGTGTCCCGTGGTGAAGCATGAGGTAGGGTTCCTCGTCTGTTTTGCGTGCCCGTCATTCATTAGAAGAGTCTCGGGCGAGGTCCACTGCGCGGGGGGAGACGGGCCACCGAGGGAATGGCTCATCGGCTGACGATTTAGCGACGGCGTCTCTCTGCAAGATAGACGCTGAATTCATAACACAGTTAATACTCGTCCGCTGATTTGACCTAACTGTTGAAGGAGGACGAGACGGACCAGTCTAAGCCGGGGGTGGTCGACAATCTGGCTCGCGTACAGGCAGAATTGGGGAGACTCGCCAAGTTAGCTAGCGTAGAGTCGGCGGAGAGGGAGGAGCTCGTCGCGATGATAAAGCAGCTCCAGGCATGGGTGAAGAGCGAAGTCAAGCTAGACCTCGCATCGCTGGGACAGGCCTTCTCCGGGGACAAGGAGGTATACCTGGACCCCGAATGCAATCTCGTGATCGTTGAGGAGGGCGGCGGCGTTGCCAAGAAGCCCCTTGACCTGCTGGACCCCGCTCTCTTCCTGATAGTTGCGCGAGAAGTGACACCGCGCCTACTGAAGATAGTCTCCGCGAAAGTCACGGCGATAATGGAGCCGCCCAAGCCCTCGATACGCGTCATCCTTCTCGCGGGAAAGAAGGGCTCCGACTTCAGGAAGCACCGTCCGCACTTCTTCATCATGAACTCGGGGGGAACAGCCCAAGACCTCGGCATATCGGTGAGGCCGCGGTACAGCGTTGGCACATACGGCCGACCCAAGGTTTTCGGCCCGCTAAAGCTCGCTCCTAATCAGCAGACTGAGCTGGTTCTCGACAAGATAAAGGAAGCCGATGTCTTCACTTCGCTCCTAGTAGAACTGGCTTGCAAGGCTCCCGACGGACGAACCTATCGTGGAAGAGCGACTTTCTCTGTCGAGAACCATCAGTGGCAGGAGATAGCTCTCTCAACTTCGTAGGGCGGGGAAAGCTACCCTCAATTGAAGGGAGAGGCAAGGGATTCCATCAGCCTCTATCACGTTCTGCGGCTTGTCAACTTTCGATGAAAGACACAGAAAGAGATTGCTCATCACCAACTCTACCATCGTCTCCAGGCCTAGATTCTAACTGATCCCTGGACGAAGAGAGCACCTCTTTTTCTGGGCTAGGCCGTTCTCGTCATCCTGAGTCCGGATGAATCATAGACCAGTATGTTGGGAAAGAGCCCCCTGAGCACGTTGACCACCCTCTCCTCGTGCGCCCCAGCCGTCATGAGAAAGATAGAGGCGACCTTGTTACCACCCATGCTCTCGTTCGCCTGCTTCAGGAACTTGTAGGCACTCTCGACCCCGGTTAATAGAACCATATCTGATACGCTATCAAAGATGATCGCTGCCCCTGTCGCGGAGTTCGATGCAATCGTCTTGTCGAGTAGGTCCAGGAGCACCGCGTGGTCGTTGTTCGGGACCAGAATCTGGTAGGGCTGGTCGTCGGGCCTCGGGTATGAGACCTTGCCGGAGAGGATGTAGAACCTCACTCCGGGCACCCTATTGAGCGCATTGTATACGGGGCTTCCCTTCGAGGTGAAGGCGTAGACGGGGAGGTTGCCCGAGCTCAGCTCTACCGCGAAGTCGACAACGACCTGCTCGTAGGCGAGTGATGAATCCACCTCGAGGAGGGCCTTCAACTCACGTACCGCCCCCCGTTCGCTGCCCAGACGGGTCGAGAACGGATAGATCGCCGCGCCCGGCTGTCTGACTCGTGTAGGTTCGAAGAACCCCGTGAGGAGGGAAGCCCTCCTGAAGACGAGGGCGGTGACGCCGAAGGCAACAGAGGCGATCAGGTACCCGAATGGAGTCGCGTCGATCTGAAGGGAGGAAAGGACGTACCCGTTGAAGGCGAGGAGGTCGAGCCCGATACCGCTCCAGCAGACCGGGAGAATTACCAGGACTCTCCGGATCGCCTTGTCCTTCACCTTTCTCGCGGCGAGCACGAGCAGGGTGGAAGGATAGACCATGAAGATCAGCAGAACAGAGAGGAGGACCTCGAGGTAGAGGGGGGTGAATAGAGGGCTCGGCAAGACAAGACCCGGGATGATCGTGGCTGTGTACTGAGACGGGTCGGTAGGGTTGGAGAAGGGATGGGCCAGCGCGAGGTAGACGGCGGCGAAGACGATCAACACCACGTAGGCGGCGAAAGGCAAGACCTGCCTCTTCTTCGAGAAGAGTTCAACGACGATCCCCCGGTAGCCCACCCCCTTCGGGACGAGGTAGACGGTCACCGCGATAAGAGTGAGAAGGATGACGTCAGCGAGGACGAAGATAGTCCCCCCTATCGTGTATACGTCTATGAAATTCGTGGAGAGGAGGCTTGTCCTCAGAAGCTCGAAGACGACGAGCCCCATGAAGAGTATGTGGACCCCGATCAGCGGGCCCCTCCCGAAGCTGTAGGCTGACATCTTCTGCCTGTACACATAGAAGGCGGAGAGTCCCGTGATCTCGAGTGTGAAGATGTGAACGAGTGGGTAGAGTACGAATGCTATTGGGGCTACTGTCGCTGCCATGGCGACTTCCTAATACTTAGAGATGGCAATCGCTGGCGAGAAGATCACGGAGTGGTACCTCCTGCTGTGCTCTGTCCCTCTCATCTTAAGGACGATGAAGCGCGTCTTGTACTGGTCTGAGCTCAACCAGTTCTCGAGGAGCATAACAGAATCGGCCACAAAGCCCTCTATTCCGAAGCCCGCGGAGATAGAGTGGTTGAGGGTCATGAAGGCGGTTATCTTCTCCTCCTTCAGCGTCCTGTACATCGTTTTCATGAAGGTCCTCAGCTCGAAGGGGGAATCACTCGCCAGGAGGAGAGCCGTGAGCGAGTCGATTACGAGGAGCGTGCTTCCCGTTTCCTTGACCGCGCTGAGCAGAAGCTGAATGTTCGATTCGAGTTCCTTCCCCCTGAGGGCGTCGAGGTCGAGCAGCTTCAGACCGCCGTTGGCTTCAAGCTGCCCGAATCTGATCCCCAGCTTTGAAAGGTTCTGTTTCAGGTACTCGGAGGACTCCTCGAAGGTCGCGTAGACGGCCTTCTGCTTTGACTTGGAGACGGCGTTGTGTACAAAGCTCGAAGCCAGGTTTGTCTTTCCGACCCCGGGTGCGCCTGCTAGGATGTGTATGTCCCCCTTTATCAGACCTCCCTCTATCAGATCGTCCAGCCCCGGCACGCCGGTCGCGATCCTCTCTGGTTTCAACGATTCTCGTCCGCCTTCTTTACTATTTCAACTACACGCTTCATTCCATTCTCACCTCGAGGGTATGGGTCAGATCTAAGAGCGTCTGTCTCGCCTCCGATTCGGGGAGCTGCTGCAGGATGTCCCTGCTCCCCGCGGCCTGCCTGCTCAAGAGGGTGCTGGCGTACTCGAGAGATCCAAGCTCCCGCAGGGTCTTGCGGAGCCTCTCCGCCTCGGGTGCACTGAACCACTTCTTGAAGAGGAGGGAGCTTATGACATTTCTCTGCATCGGGTCAGCCTTCGAGAGCGCGTGCGTGAGGACTATATTGCTGGCGTTGTTCTGTATGTCCTTGAGGGCTGGCTTGCCCGTTGTCCGGGTGTCCCCAAGGATGTCGAGGATGTCGTCACCGATCTGGAAGGCCACACCGAAAGTCTCTCCGAACTCGTACATCAGCGCCGTGACCTCCTCGCCTGCTCCGGCCACGACTGCGCCGGAGGCAGCCGCGGCTGCGAAGAGGGAACCGGTCTTGAGGGCCACCGTCTTAAGATAATCAGCCTCCGACATGTTCCTCTCGGCGGAGAGGGCGAGCTCCATGAACTCGCCGTCCGCCGCCAGCTTCGCGGCCTGGGCCACGTAGCCGACGAGCTGGGCGAACCTCTCCCTCGTGATCTTCGAATCCTTGTACCTGGCGAGCTGCGCGAAGATCTCAAAGATCAGGCTGTCCGAGAGAAGAATCGCCCGCGACAGCCCGTATCTCTTCTGCGCCGTCGGGGTCGAGTGTCTCAGTGAAGACTCGTCTATGATATCGTCCTGTATCAGGGAGGCCGAATGGGCGAGTTCGTAACAGAGTGCCACGGGGAGAGCCTCTTCATAACTCTTCGAGATCGCCTCGCAGACGAGCAGTGTAATGAGGGGACGGAGCCTCTTCCCCCCCGCCTGGAGGGCCTGCATCGCGGCTTTCGAGAGCCAGGAGTCTTTTCGGTAGGTCTCCGAAAGCCCCTTCTCGATTATCGCCTTGTAACGGTCCAGGACTGAGTTGAGGTCGCCCGCGTGCGTCTTCTCTCTCTCCCTCTCCCTCTCCCTCTCCAGATCAGAAGAGTATCTTGCCAAGGTAGATCAGTGGCCCCCAGAGGACGTACTCTCCGTCTGCGACAAAGTCGCACAGGAAGCCGATCATCGCTCTCTCGCTCGAGGCGAGCCATCGGTAGAGGGCGGAGTAGACTGGCAGGAGGACCAGGATGAGAGAGTAGGGCGGGAGGAGGGTGAGCCCGACCAGGCTGACCAGGTAAAGCGACGAGAGAAGGTCCAGGACGGCCATGGCACGGAACGACCGCTCCCTCCCGAAGACGACGGGGAGCGTCCTTATCCCGTTTGCCTTGTCACCCTCGAGGTCCCGGACGTCGAAGAATATCGTGTTCAGCATGAGGCGCAGGAAGATGAAAGGGGCGATGAGGAGGAGCTCAAGACTCACTCGCTGATAGTAGAGCGCGACGAGGAGCGGGATGAGTGACCAGCCGAACGAAATGGTGATATTCTTGAACAGGAGCTTTTCCTTGAGCTTACGCGCGCCGAGGAGGCGCACCAACCTCCCCGAACCCACGCTGTAGAGAAGGCTTAGGAACAGAGGGAGGAGAAGAGCGAGGAAGAAGAAAAGGTTGGTGAGGGCGGCGAGAAGGTAACCGGTCGCGAAACACGAGAGTGTGATTAGGGGGAGGTACTTCCCCCTGCGGGAGAGGTAACCCGTCCGCACCGGGTTTGAGACCGCGTCCTCCTCCATCTCGGCGTTTCTGTTCATCATGTAGGCCCCGTAGGAGAAGAGGTATGCCATTACCAGGAGCACCGCGGTCGGCTTCCCTCCGAGCATGATCGCGGAG